>CANNJG010000027.1 GCA_947504795.1 Legionellaceae bacterium | reverse complement strand
GAATAGCGATAGGCTGTTCTCGTGCATAGCGTTTCGCAAAATCATCGCGCTCTAGCATACGCGCTACGGTATGGGTCGCGGCCAAGCGGATCAAATCAGCGGCTGTTAATGGCCCTAACCATTGGGTATTGAAGACGACTGTGGTTTTTTCAGGATCTAAAATTTTAAAGGCTTGCTCTTGGTAGGTCTGAGCATTCACTGCGATTTCCTGAGCACTCAACGGCACGCGCGTAACATTTTTGCCGGTGGGATCACCAATCATGGCGGTAAAGTCTCCGATCAAAAACAATACATCATGGCCAAACTCTTGGAACTGGCGTAATTTGTTTAACAATACGGCATGGCCTAAATGAATATCGGGTGCGGTGGGATCAAAACCCGCTTTAATCCTCAGGGGCTTTCCTTGGCTCAATTTGTTGTTTAACTCAGTGGGCAATAAGATTTCTTCACAACCACGAATGAGTTCAGCATAGGAGTCATGTTCAGATTGATGCGTAATAGTCATAAAAAAGATCCTGAACAAACAACCATAAAAAGTGTTCTTATTGTAATTGAATAGTAGAAATGTCAACAGCCTTTAGACAATAAAATTTGTTGACCTTATTCCTCACACCAGGTATCTTAGCTCAGAATTATTCCAGCAATTGAAAAATAATTCACCTATCTCAGTTTCCACTTGTTTATTCAAGGTAAAGCATGCAACAACAAAGCCACCAATCAAAAAAAATCATGCCTTGGGTCCTTGCTACGCTTCTTATCCTGCTGGGTTTGGTGACAGGGATAAATGTCAAACATCATCATACATCAAAGGTCATCTCTCGGCAGCTGGCGCTTCCTGAAATCAATGAGACCAGCTCCATCCCGGCCCCTCCAGAAGAGGACACCGGATGGCGCACCATCACCGCACGCAAAGGCGATACATTAGGACGAATTTTTAATCGTGAAGGCCTGAGCCAGCAAACGTTGCAAGCCATTTTACATTCTAATCCTTACGCTAAAAACATAACAACCATCAAACCTAATCAACAAATCCAAATCCTTGTGCAAGATAACATTTTAGAAAAAATGATTTTTCGACATAATGCAACGCAACTTCTCGTCGTGTCACTTCAAAAAAATAATTACGTCACAACCTTAAAAAATCGAACCATGGACACGCACCAAGAGTATGTGACAGCGACGCTTCGTGGTTCATTATACGGAACAGCGTCCCGCAACGGCATTCCCTATAAACTCATACGCCAAATGGTTGATATCTTTCACTGGGAGATTGATTTTACCAAGGAAGTACGTACCGGAGATCAATTTAGCATTTTATACCAAGCCCAGTATGTCGATGATACCCTTGTCAATACAGGAGATATCCTAGCCTTATCCTATACCAATCGCGGCGTTACCCACAGCGCAATTCGCTATAAGACTGCGAATGGAGAAGATGATTACTTCACGCCAGATGGCAAGAGCCTGAAAAAAGCATTTTCGAGATATCCCATACAATTTACCCATATTAGCTCAACGTTTAGTTTATCGCGGCGCCATCCTATTTTGCATTATAATCGCCCCCATAAAGGTGTTGATTTAGCCGCACCCATCGGAACCCCGATTCGCGCTACAGGTGATGGCATCATCTCTCAAATTGGCCGTCAGAGTGCCTATGGCAATATGATAAAAATCACGCACTCCAACATGTATGCCTCTCTGTACGGACACTTACTACGCTTTCAAAAAGGATTGTCACGCGGCACTCACGTCAAGCGCGGTCAAATCATAGGGTATGTAGGACAATCAGGCTTAGCAACCGGGCCTCATTGTCATTATGAGTTTCATGTCTATCAACAACCTAGAAACCCAACCACTATTGCGTTACCGCATGCCGACCCGATTACAATACAAAATTTTGGGGCTTTTCAAATGAATGCTCGTCAACTCTTGGCAAGCCTGAAGTTATTCGAGTCTGGACAGATGATTGCCTCACGTTCAGGCCAAACCTCGCAAACAGGGTAATCGCCATGCTTGGTCAAATTAGTTTGAACCTAGCCTTTATTTTCTATTGTGTTCTTTATGTGCCTCAGATCGTTCACAATCACAAACAACGGGATCTTGGGGGCTTGAGTATCCTCATGCATATCATCCTATATTGCGCTTATCTTTTTGATTTGCTCTATGGATCCCTTACGGGTCTCCCTTGGCAATATCGATTGATTGCCGCGCTGGGTTGGATCTATCTCACCCTGCAACAGCTCCAACTCATCCATTATTATCGATATGAACAACGCTATACGTTGGTCTCCTTATTCTTTTTTATTTGGATAGGAAGTGGAATTTTATTGGGCTATACCTTAGTTCATACTACTTATCATGACGCGCTGGTGACATGCTTTGGTTTTATAGCTCAAATTGGGTTTTGCATTGCGTTGTTACCACAAATTATCAAGTCGCATCAAAAACAATCCATCGCAGCGATTAGTTTAACTTATGTTGTCTTCAATAGTTTTCTATCTTGTTTAGATATTATTTGTGCCTGGCAATTCAATTGGGGTTGGCCTAATAAATTAGGAAGCATCGGGTTACTCTGCCTGACGGTGATACTTATGTTGCAAAAAAAACACTATAATCGGGAAAAGAATCGTTAAGCCGTTCTCACGAACGGTAGGCGTATTTAACAGGATATTCTACGTCAAAGACCCACTACGCTGGAGTTCAGGCAGGCAGTAATCAATACTCCCTGCAAATCAATGAACTTACGCTAATCCGAACAATAACCGCAATGGATTATATCGCCATGTTTCGTGGGATACCTGGAAACATGACTTTAAATAAAAGAGCACGAAGACGACTAACAGAAATGACCGTGATAGAGAAGTTTCAGCCACTCGTCGATATCGATGCGGATGGTTTTTTTTTAAAACTCACCCCGGAAGCAGCAACGTATTGGGGGCAAAATAATCGTGAATTTGCTAGCATGACCAAAGCCTATTCCGAGATGAAAGGCGTGCATGATCAATCGGATACACAGAGCGACGAGCCTTCTTCGTCCTTATACAAACAATAAACGACAAATCCATACAGATGCTATCACACCGGTTAAGTCTGCCAATAAACCCGCAGGAATGGCATGTCGAGTACGGCGGATATTAACCGACCCAAAATAGATAGCAATCACATAAAAAGTTGTCTCGGTACTTCCCATCATCGTGCCAGCCATTTTTGCAATCATTGAGTTACCGCCATGTTGATGCATCAACTCTGACATTAACCCATTCGAAGCACTCCCAGAAAAAGGTCTAATTAATGCTAAAGGCAGTAATTCTGGCGGCATACCCACATAAGTTAACACCGGCGCCAACCATCCATACAATAATTCAAAAAAGCCCGAAGCCCGAAGCATCCCTATCGCAAGCATCAGGGCTAGCAAATAGGGAATTAAGCCTACTGAGACCGAAAATCCCTCTTTGGCACCCCCAATAAACGCATCAAATACGTTGATTTTTTTGAAGGCACCATACAGTGGGATTCCTACCACAAACAGTAAAAATAAAATATTAGATAGTTGGGTCAAATAAGTGTTCATAGATTATCCGTTTTTTTGATTTGGTACATGGGTAATTTTGCTAAATACTTTACCGCGATAATCGCAACAATAGTCGAACAAGACGTTGCAATCAGTGACGTCACAATAATACTACTCGGGTTAGCTGCGCCATTGACAGCTAAGTACGCAATGGCTGTAGCAGGTATCAGTTGAACAGAAGACGTATTCACCGCTAAAAATACACACATTGCATTCGAAGCAGTATCCGCATGCTTATTCAGTTTTTGCAGCTCTTTCATCGCTTGGAGACCAAAAGGCGTCGCTGCATTCGCCATACCTAATACATTTGCGGATAGATTCATCACCATTGCACCCATCGCAGGATGATGCAGAGGGATTTCCGGAAATAACACATGCATCACCGGGTTCAAGCAACGCGCAAAGATCGCCATCAAACCCGATTCAGACGCAATCCGCATGATACCCAGCCATAATGACAGCACAGCGGTTAAACCCAAGGCTTGTTCAAATCCGAGTTTAGCTGAAACCGTAACAGCGCTGACCACTTGGTCTAAACGTCCTTGAATTACCCCGACCACTACCGCAAGGCAGAGCAATAACAACCAGATCACATTTAACATGTGCGTTCCCTATGGTAAAATACACGCGGTCTAGCATAAATTGAGTTTACATACTATGCAATCAAAACGTTCCGTGTCAGGCATACTTGGACTCATTTTTTGGGGTGTGGGGTTTGCAACTATCCACTCAGAAGACTATTGTCACCAACAAGCTACGCCTGAAGCCATTCAAGCGCTATACCGCGAAGCACAGCAGCATGCATTATCCACCATGGCGGATCGGATTACTTTTTTCAGCAAAATATTGATGGGGAAACCTTATGCAATAAACGCTTTGGGTGAAGGGCCTAATGGTGAATTTGATCAAGCGCCTTTATATCGACTCGATGCGTTTGATTGCCAAACCTATGTAGAAACTGTTTTAGCGCTTTCAACAGCAGACTCAGCCCCGAATTTTGCCAACTGTTTGCGTCATGTTCGTTACCACTCAGGTGAGATTGCATTTACTCAGCGCCTGCATTTTATATCGACAGACTGGAATAAAAATAATCATAAACAACAATTGATTCAGGATATCACACCAGACATCTTGGACCAGCATCAGCATCCGGTATGCCAATATGCACGTGCTCAGATAGACGTCCCCAATTGGTATCGACACTTCGATAAACGTAAAATTCGGTTATGTCATGCCGCTAAACAACAAGCACAGCACGCTTTAAAACGAATAAAACGTCTTGGCCAAACCTTATCAACAACCACATCGACGGTCGCTTACATTCCTTTCTCTGTATTATTTGATAAGCGAGGACAAGCCAATAATGTCATATTCAAGCAAATTCCTAACGGTGCAATTATCGAAATTGTGCGTCCGAATTGGGATCTAACTGAAACCATTGGCACGCACTTAAATATTTCGCATCTGGGATTTGCGATTCGTGAACACGGTGAATTATATTACTATCAAGCTCTTGCATCAGCCGGGAAAGTCGTCAACCCGCGTCTAGTTTATTATCTCAAAGGTATTCGTAATCAACCGTCTATCAAAGGCATTAACATTCAGCGCGTTTCTCCGACTGTCAAACAGTGCGGTGGATATATCTCGGTGCAATCAAAATAAATTCAAATTTAATAAAAATTTTTCTTAATGATCATGTTATTAACAAATATCTGCTACACTTGATTTATCCATACTTGTCAACAGGGAATGTCTCATGAAAAAAGTAGCCGACAATAAAACAGTCTTTATGAATCATGTCTATATTCTAGGCTTCGGAAGCATTGGGAAAGCTTTATTGCCTGTTATCTTTCAAAAGTTGGCGATTCAACCTTCTCAAGTCACGATTATTGATAGGGACAATTCCCTTCGCGCTATTGCAGAAGAATTTCAGGTTGCTTTCGAGTTATTAAATCTTGATTCTCAAAACTACAAACACTTATTAAACGCACGCCTACGCCCTAACGATTTTTTAGTTGATGTCTCTTATAATATTTCAAGCACCGCGCTCATTGAATTGTGTGATCAACGCGAAGTTTTATACATTAATACTTCAACTGAACCTTGGTATGAAGAGTGGCATGTAAAAAAACCCAATGCCGCATCGCATACTAATTATCATCTTCGCCAACAAACCCTTGGGCTTAAAGGCAAAACTAAAAAAACTGCGGTTATTACTCACGGCGCAAACCCTGGTTTAATTTCTCATTTCGTCAAACAAGCCTTACTCGACGTAGCCGAAGATTGCGAACTCAACATTCAAATCCCTAAGTCCAGCGAAGCGTGGGCGAATTTGGCTTCACAGTTAGAAATTAAAGCCATTCATATCGCAGAACGAGATACCCAAAAAACCAAAAAAACCAAATCTGCGAATGAATTTGTGAATACCTGGTCTATTTATGGACTCACCGATGAATCGATTATGCCCGCTGAGTTAGGTTGGGGAACTCACGAGCGCCACTGGCCACTGGATGCCCATGCCCATAACCAAGGATCTCAATGTGCCATTTACTTGATGCACCCAGGTGCGACCGTACGTGCGCGTTCTTGGACACCCAGCCGCGGCGCTTATCATGGTTGGGTCATTTCACATGCAGAATCGATAACCTTAGCCGGTTATTTGACAGCACAAGATAAGTCTAAAGTTATTTATAGACCGACTGTGCATTATGTATATGACCCATGTCCCGACGCAGCCCGTTCGTTACAAGAGTTACGCACACAAGAATGGAACTTACATAAAAAAGCAAGACTAATTGTCAATGATATTGTAACCGGTGATGACGAGCTCGGTGTGTTACTCATGGGGAATAAAAAAGGCGCTTATTGGTTTGGATCCACCTTGTCTATTCAAGAAGCACGATCCATTGCGCCACACAATAATGCCACCAGCTTGCAAGTCATCGCCGGCATTATTTCTGCGATGCTTTGGGCGATAGAAAATCCGAACGAAGGAGTCATCGAACCTGAAGAGATTGATCACGAATATGTAATGAATATTGCCTTACCTTATCTTGGTAAAGTTTCCGGTCATTATACCGACTGGACACCGTTGCAAGATAGGGTGTTAGGGATATCCAAACGAGACGAACATGATCCTTGGCAATTTATAAACATCCGCGTCGAATAAAAACCCTTGCGACCCATGTGTAAATCCTGAATAATAAAAGAATTGAGTCATCTCAAGCAACGCGTTATTCAGCACGTTGCTATTGAGAACCTAACAGGAGTGCGCATGGTATTGGACAATAGCCGCCTTAATAATCAAACCAAACGCATGTTCGGTCTTCTAAACATTCACATGCTAGCGCCCATTCTAGGGAGCATACTTCTCACCGGTTGTTTTAATCCCCCTTTCAATGATTTTAAATCTAGACCGAATACTTTCGCTCATACACTGCTCCAACCCGGTGAGAAAACACTGATTCGCACCCTTCAGAAACAAGATATTCAATATATTGAATATGGCGACACAATGACGTTGCTAGTGCCAACGGATCATTACTTTGTTAGAGAAAGTGCAAAGATTAACGATATTTGCTATGAAGGTCTCAATAATATCGTTCGCTTGTTAAAATTTTACCCCCAATGCCATTTTTATGTGGCAGGGTTTGGCGATGCCGTCGGCACCCCCCATCACAAATACCAGCTCACAAAAGGACGCGCAGAAGCCATGCTTACTTTTTTATGGGCATCGGGCATCCCTGCGCACGCGATGAAAGCCGCAGGATATAATGATTTATTTGCGATTGGAAACAACCACCTTATTCACGGATCGGCTTACAATCGCCGCATCGAGATTCAGTGGTCAAGAGTATGTAATGAAGAGACGCAGATGAAAATTGCGCCTGCGGATATGAAGAAATAGTCCGCCCCGCACCTATAACGCCAACTCACTCAACAAATCACTGGCTAATAATCCTCGCGGCCCCCGCTTAGCGACGCTACGATCGCCCGCAAGCGCATGCAGCAACACCCCAGCTTGGGCCGCTTCCCAAGGCGTTAAACCCTGCCCCATAAACCCGGCAATCATACCACTTAACAAATCGCCCATGCCAGCACTTGCCATGGCAGGATTCCCTGCATCACAGCGCATTAAGCGTGACTCATCAGAGCACAATAAAGTTCCGGAACCTTTGAGTACAACAATTCCACCATAGCGTTGTTGCAAAGCAGAAGCCGCCTGGATGCGGTCCTGTTGAATATCCTTTATGCTGCACTCAAGCAAACGCGCCGCTTCTCCCGGATGGGGAGTTAACACCCACGAAGAGCAGTGTCTTGGTTCGAGCGCCAACCAATTCAAGGCATCCGCATCAACGACCATCGGCACGTTAGATGTAAGCACCTGCTCAAAAAGATAATGAGACCAAAGACTTTGTCCTAAACCGGAACCGAGCACCCCAACCGTAGCGTTGGTCAATAATACCGCCAAACCCTCAAAAGGTGCGTCCATACCATAACACAACAATTCTGGGCGTCCTGCAACAACAGCCGCCACATGTGCGGGTCGAGTGACCACAGTCGCTAAACCCGCCCCCACTCGCAAAGCCCCTTCAGCAGCCAAACGCACGGCACCTGGCATGCCTAGGTCCCCACCAACCACCAAAATACGCCCAAACATACCTTTATGCGCGTCTAAGGGTCTTGGTTTGAAATACGACTGGACCGTTTCTATAGAGAGTGCATGGGCAAGTAAGTGCGCGTTACCCATGATTATTATTGGATTCCAACGTGAACACCCAATGCTTTGGGGAGTTGGCTAACCACTTCTGCACCTAAATTTCTAACCAATTTATCGAAAACACTATGCTTCTCGGTATAATCAAAGGCCGCATCAACTTTAATCACATCCCGCATCAGTTGTCCCGCACTCGCAAATCCATCAATCAATCCAAGTTCTTTGGCTTGAGTTCCAGTCCAAATCATCCCAGAAAACAGATCCGGGTCGGATTTTAAACGTTGCCCACGTCCAAGCTTGACTTGATCTATAAATTGCTGATGAATCAGGTCTAACATCACTTGCAACCGTTTAACTTGCATCGGATTGACTGCTGAAAATTGATCCATAAATCCTTTATTAGCGCCGGCTGTTTCCAAGCGCCGACTAACACCGAATTTTTGCATTGCGTCTACAAACCCAAATCCGTTATAAATCACGCCTATGGATCCAACCAAGCTTGAAGGACTTGCATACACTTCATCCGCTGCAGCAGCCACGTAGTAAGCAGCTGAGGTACATGAATCCACACAAACAGCGTAGTATTTTACATCGGGGTGTTCTTTGCGAAAATAACGAATCGCGTTATACATATAATCGGCTTGGACCGGGCTTCCGCCAGGACTATCAATTCGCAAAATAATTGCTTTCAGCCCCTTCGCTTCATAAGCTGCGCGTAAACTTTTAGTTAAATTGTCGGCAGAAGCGGACAGACCATCAAAAATCTCACCTTTCAGATCTACAATCCCAACATGTGGCTTAACTCGCATAGCTGCCTCCGAAGCGAACATTTTCACAAGCGCTAAAGTAACCCCAATGATAACCAAAAAGAAGAAACTACGGCGTATCCATCGCCATTTTTGTTTGCGCTTTTTTTCGTTGAAGTGTTCAATAACGATTTTATTCAGAAGATCTTGCGTGGAGGTAGCCGTTGAAACAGAAGCATCGGTCATTGTTGCTATCACTTGATTTTTAGAAAACAATACCCATATGGTACTGTAACTGAGCTCAAATTAAAAGGTGATTGCTGTGCGCATGGATAAACTAACATCGAAATTTCAAATGGCTCTAGCAGATGCACAATCATTAGCCCTTGGACTCGATAATGGCTTCATTGAACCAGAGCATTTATTAAAAGCTTTGCTTAACCAAGAAAGCGGAAGCTGTCGGCCTTTGTTAACTAAAGCGGGGGTCCAAATCAGCGTCTTATCCCGCGCTCTGGAAGAAGGGTTAAACAAACTACCCAAAGTCTCAGGCATGGGTGGAGACGTGCATATTTCTAATGCACTCAATCGGATTCTCAATCTGACCGATAAATTAGCCCAAGCACGCAAAGACCAGTATATTTCCAGCGAATTATTTTTGTTGGCTGCATTTGAAGATAAAGGCGCGTTGGCAAAATTACTCAAGCATGTGGGTGGCGATATCAAAGCAATCGAACAAGCCATCCAAGCCATGCGCGGCGGCGATACGGTAAAGGATCCCAATGCCGAAGAGCAGCGTCAGGCGTTAGACAAATACACTTTAGATCTCACTGCTCGTGCAGAACAAGGTCAATTAGATCCTGTTATCGGTAGAGATGATGAAATCCGCCGGACCATTCAAGTCCTGCAACGCCGCACTAAAAATAACCCGGTATTAATTGGTGAGCCCGGTGTTGGTAAAACTGCCATTGTAGAAGGATTAGCTCAACGTATAATCAACGGAGAAGTCCCCGAAGGTCTAAAAAATAAACGCTTATTATCCCTCGATATGGGCGCATTGATTGCCGGCGCAAAATTCCGAGGTGAATTTGAAGAACGCTTAAAAGCGGTCCTGAATGACTTGGCAAAGCAAGAAGGTCAGATCATTTTATTCATCGATGAGATCCATACTATGGTAGGTGCTGGCAAGGCCGAAGGCGCTATGGATGCAGGGAACATGCTCAAGCCTGCCTTGGCGCGCGGTGAACTTCATTGTATTGGTGCTACCACCCTGGATGAATACCGAAAATATATTGAAAAGGATGCGGCACTCGAGCGCCGTTTCCAAAAAATAGTCGTCAAAGAACCAAATGTAGAAGATACAATTGCGATTTTACGTGGTTTAAAAGAGCGCTATGAAATTCATCATGGTGTCGATATTACGGATCCAGCTATTATTGCTGCTGCTACCCTCTCTCATCGTTATATTACAGACAGAAAACTTCCCGATAAAGCCATCGATTTAATGGATGAAGCCGGCAGTCAAATTCGCATGGAAATCGATTCTAAACCCGAAAGTTTGGATAAACTTGAACGCCGCTTGATTCAGTTTAAGATAGAGCGCGAAGCTTTGAAAAAAGAATCCGATGAAGCGTCTAAAAAACGCTTAGCCGATCTAGAAAAGACTATCAAAGAACTAGAAAAACAATATGCGGATTTGAACGATATTTGGAAAGCTGAAAAAGCCATGCTCCAAGGGACGTCACACATCAAGGAATCTCTGGAAAAAGCCAAGTTAGAACTCGAAACTGCCCGGCGTGCTAGCGATCTGACGCGTATGTCCGAATTACAATACGGAACCATTCCAGCCTTAGAAAAGCAGTTAAATACCAGCGCATCCTCGTCTCATTTGGAGACCAAATTGGTACGCAATAAAGTGACTGAAGAAGAAATTGCAGAAATTGTTTCGAAATGGACGGGGATTCCCGTCAGCAAAATGTTAGAAGGGGAAAAAGAAAAGCTACTGCATATGGAAGAAGCCCTCCATCAACGCTTAATTGGGCAAAATGAAGCCGTTGATGCCGTCGCAAATGCGATTCGTCGGTCACGAGCCGGTTTATCCGATCCCAATCGCCCCATTGGTTCATTCTTATTCCTTGGGCCTACCGGAGTCGGTAAAACAGAATTATGTAAATCCTTAGCCGTATTTATGTTTGATACGGTGGACGCTATGATCCGTATTGATATGTCAGAATTTATGGAAAAACACTCTGTCGCGCGCTTGATTGGCGCACCACCCGGTTATGTGGGATATGAAGAAGGGGGGTATTTAACCGAAGCTGTGCGTAGACGCCCCTATTCCGTGATTTTATTGGATGAAATTGAAAAGGCACATTCAGATGTCTTCAACATATTGCTACAAGTCCTAGATGATGGTCGCTTAACGGATGGACAAGGGCGTACCGTCGATTTTCGTAATACAGTGATTGTGATGACGTCAAATTTAGGCTCTCATTTAATTCAAGAAAACAATGCGAAGCCTTATGAGACGATTAAAACAATGGTTATGGACTTAGTCAGCCAGCATTTTAGACCTGAATTCATTAATCGTATCGACGATGCGGTCGTATTCCATTCTTTAACTCAAGAACAGATTGCCCACATCGCTTTAATTCAAATTGAGCATTTAAAACAACGCTTACGCGACCAAAACATCGGCCTAGAATTAAGCGATGAGGCGCTGCATTATCTTGCAGAAACAGGGTTTGATCCGGTTTATGGCGCCCGACCACTGAAACGTGTCATTTTACAGAAACTTGAAAATCCAATGGCGCAATCCTTACTGAACGGAGAATTTAAGTCTGGGATGATTATTCATGTTGACATAAAGGACGGGCAGTTGCTTTTTAAAATTTAAAGGGCCTTAAACACAGCTATCCCATTGAATTCATTTGCAAATTATGCTACGTTCTAAGTTTTACAATTCGGTAGATCATGCAACAAATCGTAACCAAATTTGGTGGAACATCTGTTTCTTCTCGCGAGACATGGAATAATATTGTCCTCATCACTCAGAAGCACTTGGCTTCCGGTTTACAGCCGGTCATCGTCTGCTCAGCCCGATCTCAAGCATCCAATGAATTGGAGCAAATGGTTGAAGCCGCTAAGACCAATACTCACCAGCACTTACAAACATCTTATATTGCTCAAACTGTAGCATTGGCCGAAGCGCTAGACGTCAATCCAAATTTAATGGATACCTATGCGGAACAACTAGAACAGTGGTTAACTGGAATTGCCTTATTACGTGAAGCGCCTTATAAGACTCATGCCCAAATATTAAGCTTGGGAGAGCTCATGCTGACACGTCTTGGACACGCATTTTTAACCCAGCAAGGTATCAATTGCTTGTGGTACGATGCACGCGAAGCGTTAACAGCCACACCTTTGCCCGGCGATAACTTCCAACAGTATTGCAATGCACGTGTCGCCGCGGATACTAATCCAGAATTAAGTGAACAACTGATACAGTCTGGATCAGATGTAATTATTACACAAGGATTTATTGCTGCGAATACACAGGGTGAAACGGTACTCCTGGGTCGCGGAGGATCCGATACCTCGGCCGCCTTATTCGCTGCCATTTTGGATGCAACCGTTTGTGAAATATGGACAGATGTCCCGGGCATTTATACCGCGAATCCCCATCAATTACCCCATGCGCGTCTCTTAAAAGTCTTGAATTATGAAGAAGCTCAGGAAATTGCATCGATGGGTGCTAAAGTCCTGCATCCTTTGTGTATTCCTCCGGTTCGAAAAGCTCAAATTCCCATGTATGTCAAATATACGCGCATGCCCGAACATTCAGGAACACATATTTTCACCAAAAGTGAAGATGCTCCTTTGATTAAATCCATCCAAGTTAAGCCCAGTATCACCTTGATATCTATCGACACGGTTTCAATGTGGCAAAAAGTTGGATTTTTAGCAGATATTTTTGTCCTGTTCAAACAGCATCACTTCTCTATCGATTTATTAGCCACTTCCGAATCGAATGTCACCCTCTCCCTAGACGATAATCACGACAAACACATCCCGCGTGCGCGAATCGACGCGTTGCTGAACGACTTAAACCAGTTTGGACGCGTGAAAATCATCGAGCCCTGTTCTGCCGTCAGCTTGGTAGGACATCATATCCGACGCGCTTTACCTCAATTGGGATCCGCACTTGAAGTCTTTGATGATCAACAAGTTCACCTCATGTCATTAGCTTCCAATGATTTAAATTTAACTTTTGTCGTAGATGAATCTAAAGCAGATAAGCTCTGTCAAAAACTCCATGCGTTACTCATTGAATCGAATCCACAAAACTTTTATTACTCCAAAAGTTGGCACGAAGAATTTGGCCATCCGGACCCCAAACCTACCCCCTGGTGGGAAACAGAGCGCGAAGGGTTATTGACCTTGGCTGCAACGCAATCACCAAGTTATGTCTATGATACAAACACAATGCTAAAACAAGCCGACGCTTTAAAAGCGCTGCGCTCGATTAATACCATTTTTTACGCAATCAAAGCTAATCCACACCCCGATATTTTGCGCGCTTTAGCTGACAAAGACATCGGTTTCGAATGCGTTTCCCCCCAAGAATTAGCGTTAGTCTTTTCATTGTTCCCAGCAATTGAGAAACAGCGGGTGTTATTTACACCCAATTTTGCTTCAAAAGAAGAGTATGCTGATGCGCTATCCAAACCGTGCTATTTAACCATTGATAGCCTGTATCCGCTGCAACATTGGCCTGAGCTCTTTCAAGGCCAGGATATTTTATTACGCATCGATCCTGGTATTGGCGCGGGACATCATAAATTTGTATGCACCGGTGGAAATGAATCGAAATTTGGTATCTCTAGTCAGGATCTCGATGCCGTCGTCACCTTGATGAATAAACATCGTTTTAACGTCATTGGCCTACATGCTCATTCAGGTAGCGGCATTTTATCCCCTGAACTATGGCAAGAAACCGCATTAATGCTGGCCAAAGAAACGCGACGGTTCCCTAATGTAACCTTTATAAATTTAGGCGGGGGCCTTGGCATTGCCGAAAAACCCGGGCAACCCGTATTTAATCTATTGCAACTCGATGAACTCCTTTTAGCCGTAAAATCGCGTTATCCAACGCTGTCTTTTTGGTTAGAACCCGGTCGATTTTTTGTGGCAGAATCGGGTGTTCTCCTCGCAAAAGTTACGCAATGCAAAGAAAAGGGGAAAGTTAATTTTGTGGGAATTGAAACGGGAATGAATTCTTTAATCCGGCCAATGCTCTATGGTGCCTATCATCCTATCGTCAATTTGACCCGCTTTCACACACCGAACACGACCCCTGTTCATATTGTTGGGCCGATATGTGAGTCTGGCGATACATTGGGATACGATAGGATGTTACCCGACACCTACGAAGGCGACATTATTTTGATCGCCAATACAGGCGCGTATGGTCATTGCATGAGTTCATCCTATAATCTGCGGACGGCTGCACAAGAAATTCTCTGGCCAGTTCCAGATGCTCTCTGATCAACAACAGCGTCACCTCGCCACCGATCCAAGTGGTTCATTTATTGTACAGGCACCCGCTGGATCCGGCAAAACAGAGATTTTAACTCAGCGCTTTTTAAGACTATTGGGTCAAGTCAGCGAACCCGAGCAGATTATCGCGCTGACGTTTACGCGCAAAGCGGCCACTGAAATGCGGGATCGCATCATCGGTGCGTTACATCTTGCCACGCAACCAATCTCACCTGCATCTGAACATCAACGCACCACCCAAACGTATGCACATGCAGTCCTTGCACGCGATCAAACTTTGGGTTGGCAATTATTGTTGCAACCGAATCGTTTACGTATTATGACGATTGATGCCCTGTGCCAAATGATCACGCATGCCATTCCCATTCATGCATTGAACTATGCCAACATCCATGAGCAACCGCAAACGCTCTATCGCCATGTTGCACGTAACTGTTTGCACTATGCACGCAACGCGTCTCCTCACCAAATGGATTTGAAAGTCCTTTTGCGGCATCTAGATAATCGCCAAGATAAAGTGATCCTGTTATTTGCACAGCTCTTGAGTCAGCGCGATCAATGGTTGACGCCTATTTATTTAGCCCGCAATCAAAGCCAGGCGCAATTTGAACACGCCTTAGCTTGGATTGAGGCCCATGAATTGGCCCGCTTTCGACAAACTATTCCCAGCAGCTTGCAAACAGAACTTATCTCATTGCTACAAACCGTTGTCACCCATACCGGTGTCTCTGATTCACATTGGCAAGCGCTGCGCGAGTGGCGCGATTTTGAAAGCTTAGATGCAAATTTAGCTATGCATTTAGCTGCATTGCTCCTCACCTCCACGCGGCGCTTACGCAAAGCGTTCGACCATCATATTGGTATCAAACGTGAGGTTTGTAGTGCCGAGATCTATGACCATCTGAAAACACACAGTAAACAATTGTTGGCAACGCTCGATGCATTACCTGGGTTTGGAAAGGCACTCGTTCATATCAGCACGTTACCTAAACCTCAATATGACGCTCAACAATGGTCAGTATTACAAGCCTTATTGAATCTCTTACCTTTATTAGTTGCGCACTTAGAACTTCACTTTCAAGAAACCAATACGATTGATTTTACGGGCATTGCCCACCAAGCACGCTCCGCTTTGGGCAATGAGCAGACGCCTACGGATCTGGCCTTGTATCTGGATCACCATATTCAACATTTATTAGTCGATGAGTTTCAAGACACCTCTATCCAACAATTTGAACTCCTATCACAATTGGTCCAAGGATTTGAAACAAATGATGGTCGAACCTTATTTGTGGTTGGCGATCCAATGCAATCGATATATCGATTTCGTGCGGCTGAAGTCGGATTATTTTTACGGGCGCAGCAAAATGGTATAGGCCCTATCAACCTCCGCCCACTTCGGTTACAAGCAAATTTTCGGGCGACTCCGACTTTAATTGATTGGGTCAATCAACACGCTAAGACGTTTTTTCCATCGCTAGACGATATGGCATCTGGCGCTATTGCGTTTCATGCGTCTGTTGCGACGCGTGCTGCTGACGACGCCAGTTTTATTATCGCAAACGTTTATGCGGATGCCCTGCATGAGGCTGAGGCTATAGCGTTGTTTGTCCAACAAGAATTAACGCGTCATCCTGAACAAAGCATAGCCATTTTAGTGCGCTCTCGACACCAGTTATCTGCGATCATTCCGGTTTTACATCAACGCCAAATTTCTTTTCAAGGGGTCGATATTGATTTATTAGCACATTTACCGCATTTGCGCGACATATGGTCGCTGACACAAGCCCTCCTCATGCCCGCGAATCGGCTAGCTTGGTTAGCGTTACTAAGAAGCCCCTGGTGTGGATTAGATTTGGCGGATTTACTCGCTATCGCGCAGTTTAAACCCTCCATCTATGTTGCCTTATCCCATGCAGACGCTATCCCGAGGTTAAGTAACGACGGAAAAATAAGAGCCAAATATATTTACCACGTGTTACATCAAGCTTTGCGAAAACGTGGACAATACCCTTTAGTCGATTGGTTAATCCAAACGTTAAAGCCGTTACACCTCGATAAGATCTTAACACCCGAACAACAAGAGGATTTGGAACAGTATTGGTTATTGATAAAACAATATGAACAGCAGGGACAAATAGGGGATTTAGATCAATTTGCAACCCAATTGCAAACACTCTACTCCAAAAAAGTCACGCCCTCTCGCTTACAAATTATGACCATTCATAAATCGAAAGGATTAGAATTCGATTGTGTCATTCTTCCTGGGCTAGGGGCAAAATCATCGCAAAAGGACCAAGCCTTAATGCGCTGGTTGACCTTACCCACGCACCAAACTGATAATGTGTTATTAATGTCCCCCGTCAAAGCCGCTGATGATGAAGCGTGTTTACTCTATGATTATTTAGGACGCATTGATGCTGAAAAATCAATCTATGAAACGCAGCGCTTGCTTTACGTCGCAGTGACACGCGCTAAACAGCGTCTTTATCTTTTAGATCATTACACGCCTATCCGCCAAGGCACGTTTCGACAATTACTCGCACAACAGCGCTTTACACAGATAGAATCCTTAGAAGACTCCAATCACCCCACGTTAACGTATCCTCTTTTATCGCGATTGCCGCTCTCTTGT
>CANNJG010000026.1 GCA_947504795.1 Legionellaceae bacterium | reverse complement strand
GGTATAGGGGAGGATATTGTCGTGAGTTTTAATATTGGCAGTGATTTGTATAAAGAATTTAATTCAGCAGAATTAGCAAGAATGAAGAGTATGGTCATAAAGTTGTTTGGATCGCACTAAGAAAGGTTGCTATGCATCCACATCAAAGCATTTTCTATCAATGGGGTAATGTTGTCTACCATTATCGAAAATCCATCGTTATTCTTTGGATTATAATTGTTGCGGCAGGCGTGCCTTTTCTGACTGATATCATTCGACCGTTTCAATCAACGGGATTGTCTGCAGATGGATCTCAAAGCGAACTTGCGGATCAATTTTTAACGGCTCAACTTGGTTATGGGCATAATCAGTTTATTGTTATTTATCATAGTGATACACTCGAAGCTAACAGTCCCAAATTCAAACAGGCTATTACACATTCTCTTTCTGGCTTAAAAAAAATCTGGTTAAAGCACGAAATTATTTATCCGCAAGAACAGCAAATTTCAGAAGATCAGCATACCGCTTATGTCGTGGTATTACTGAAAACGAAAAAAGTTCTTTCCAATAAAGACCTTGCAGAATTCACCAAAGCCATTACAAAGCCGCGTCATATGACCATGAATTTAGGTGGAGAACCGATATTCATTGATAATATAAATGAACAAACACAAAAAGACTTATTCAAAGGTGATCTGGTTGCAACCCCGATGTCAGTTATCACCCTATTAATAATTTTTGGCACCGTGATGGCGACCTTAATTCCAATTGGAATAGGCGTCGCTTGTGCCATAACTATTCTAACAACCTTGTACACAATTGCACACTTTACTACCTTGTCTATTTTCACATTAAACATTGCCTTGTTATTAGGGCTATGTTTGAGTTTGGACTACGCTTTATTTATCATTAATCGTTACAGAGAAGAACTCAGGCAAAAACATAGTAAAATTGTGAGGCTCCAGATAACGCTAGCCACTGCCGGTAAGGCTATATTTTTCAGCGGTTTAGCCGTTTTTATAAGTTTGAGTGCTCTGTTATTTTTTCCGATTAATATTTTATTTTCAATTGGTGTTGGCGGCTTAGTCGCGGTGTTTGTAGCCGTATCGTCCTCTTTAACATTATTACCGGCAATATTATGTATCCTGGATGAACGCATTAACAAACTCGCCGTAAGAAACATCCATGCGGTATCCACGCGTAAAAGTGCATGGCACAAAATTGCAAATAACGTAGTGACCAATCCTATAAAATACTTTGGCTTCACTTTTCTTTTTATAGTCTTTTTAGGCTACACCATCCATAACATTCAAATAGGTATCGCCAATTTTCAAATATTACCCAAAAACTCTACAAACCAACAGTTTTTTGATGCCTACATTCGAAACTTTAAAGAACAAGAATTAAACCCTATTTCAATGATTGTTTCGTCTGAAGGCGAAGCTATATTGTCAGAAAAAAATATAGCGCGTTTACATGACCTGGTGCAGCGTATTAAAAAATTACCCTCGGTCGCAGAAGTGAATAGCATTGTATCTCTAAACAAAGATATGCGTAAAAATGACTACATTCGGTTATATAAGCATACAATCAGGGACCATCACATAGGACAGCTCCTTAAGCAATCTACAGGTGCTACCTTTACCGTCATAAAAGTGATTAGCTACTATCCTCCGGATTCTACAGAAACTAAAGCCTTAATTACCCAATTGAGAACTTTGTCGACCCCATCAGGCTTAGAAATAACTTTAACAGGGGTTCCAATCATCAATAATGATGTCCTAAGCATTATCGCTCAGATCCTGCCCTATGCTGCATGTTGGGTATTGGGTCTCACTTATCTCATTTTGTTGGTTTTGTTGCGCTCCCTGTTTTTACCCTTAAAAGCGATTTTTATGAATGTCCTAAGCTTATGCGCCAGCTATGGTGTTTTGGTGTATATCTTTCAAGAGGGGCATTTTCATTCTTTCTTACACTTCAATCCTCAAGGTATTCTAGACGTTAATTTAATTGTCATTATATTCTGTGCATTATTCGGGTTTTCTATGGATTATGAAGTATTTTTATTGACCCGAATTCATGAGGCTTATCTTACCTCTCAAGATAATAATGAGAGTATTGTCTATGGAATCGTAAAAAGTAGCAGCATTATTACGAGTGCGGCATTGATTGTCATCGTTTTATGCAGTTCGTTTATGATTGCGGATGTTTTGATGGTTAAAGAGTTTGGTTTAGGGATAGCCGTCGCTATTTTTGTCGATGCCTTTGCGATCAGAACCTTGCTTGTGCCGGCCACGATGGCGCTTGTCAAGCAATGGAACTGGTACTTACCTAAATGGATACAAAACATATTGGGATAAGTAGCGAAAGCACACCCGTGGATTAAAACCGCAAAGCACCCTTTAAAAAGATAGAATACAAGAATGGAATAAAATCTTCTACAGGATTGATTTCAGATTCTCCATAGCCTGCTGTGTAATTGCTGCCAAGCTCAACCATCACGCGGTCCGTCACTAACAGATTGACTCCAAACGCAAAGACTGGGGAAATTCTATATACCCTATTGACCGCATCATCACGGATGACGCTTGCAATGCCGGCACTAGAGAAAACCCGCATGTTAGTTCTTGGTAATACCAACATGACTTTTGCACTTAGTGAGCCCGTTTGAGTGTTGGTGATGAGTTTGGTTTCGTCATTATTATCAAAAGCAAATAAACTATCCTCATCAAATTCCAATGTTGCATCGGGAAAAGACATATAATTGGCTTCTACCGCAAAACAGGGCGTAAACTCATATCCAGCGGTAACACCCCACACCCCCCCGCCTTCATGCACAGCGATAGGCGTAGAAAAACTTAGTGCTGAATTTTGAGCGCTTGACTTCGGCATTAATCCTTCCCATGTCGTGGAGCCAAATCCCCCCATCGCACCTAAATACAAGGAGTGCTTGAAAATATCAGGGGATACGTCCTGGGCAAGCGAAGCTCCAAACCACGATAGCATCGTGACACCAACAACAATCTCTTTAACGTTTAAATCCATGAAAAACCAACCGAAACTAGATGATTACTAGAGAATGAGGATAGCTATTCACACGCATGCCCCGTGCCATTGCATATCTGACCGTCCGACGTGAATCCACCGTACCGATAGCAATTCCAGGCATCAATACATTCACTGGTTGGTGCGATATGTTGATACTCACACACACGTTGTAAATTTCCAAGTGTGTCTACCGCCAAACGATATACAAAATTCATGTCCTTACAGCGTCTTGCCGGAAGTCCATTATTGATACAGTTACATTCAGTCGCAACTTTGAAAGACTCACAAAATTGTGGCGATGAAATTGCAGAGCCTAATGGACAATTTCCGTCCGCATATACAGAAGAGGCAGATAACAATATCATTAGACCACCCACTAAATATTTTTTTATACCCATTTTATTCCCTGTTAGATTCATACATCAGCAATTAAAATTGTTATGACGTCCAATTATAATCGATTAAGTTATTATAAATTTTGATTGCTTACAAGTGGATTTTATATTTTCTCACTAATCGGATTAAATTTAATCATAAATTACGTAAAACCGCGACCCATTAATTTTGGAGAGTAACCGCTATCAGAGCGAATGATCATGAAGCGTTTGAAACACGCCTTCAGAAGGCTTTATGACACATCATGTGACAACATACCCTAACCTTTTGTGCCGCCAACGGTCATTCCGTCAATTTTTAAAGTCGGTTGGCCAACCCCCACAGGAATAGATTGGCCATCTTTGCCGCAAACACCGACGCCTAAATCTAAAGCCAAATCATTACCAATCATACTGATTTTTTTCATAATATCGGGACCATTACCAATCAAAGTTGCTCCTTTAACCGGTCGGGTTACTTTCCCATTTTCAATCAAGTAGGCTTCACTTGCCGTAAATACAAACTGTCCTGAGGTAATGTCGACTTGCCCACCCCCAAAATTAACCGCATACAATCCTGATTTTACCGAAAGAAGAATTTCATCCGGCGACGCTTGTCCGCTTAGCATGTACGTATTCGTCATCCTTGGCATCGGTACATGCGCATAAGACTCACGTCGACAATTTCCAGTCGATGCCATCCCCATTAGTTTTGCGTTTAAATTATCTTGCATATAATTGACCAATATCCCATTGTCAATCAGGGTTGTGCATTGCGTAGGCGTTCCCTCATCATCAATTGTCAAGGAACCACGTCTATTTTCCAAAGTGCCATTATCAACAACCGTGATCCCAGATGATGCCACTTGCTCACCCAGACGCCCCGAAAAAGCGGATAATTCTTTACGATTAAAATCCCCTTCCAAGCCATGACCAACCGCTTCATGAAGCAACACCCCTGGCCAACCCGGCCCTAGCACAACCGGCATAGTCCCAGCAGGCGCATCAATCGCTTCCAGATTCAACAAAGCCCCACGCACAGCTTCACGTGCGTAATGGCGTGCATGGTCTTCCTGATGAAAATACGCATAAGACATCCTTGCACCGCCGCCAGAGCCACCTGATTCCCGACGACCTTTATCTTCAACAATAACGGACACATGGACACTCACTAATGGCCTAATATCCGGGATCATCCGCCCTGCCATATCCATAATCATAATCACTTCATACGATCCGGATAACGAGGCATTCACTTGAATAACACGGGAATCACAGCGTCTGGCTTCCGTATCAATCGTCTGTAGCAAAGCAATTTTGTCCTGTTTTGACATCCCTTCGATAGGATTGATATCTGTATAACGCGGTGTAATTGGTTGCGTTGTCGTTACCGCTTGAATAATAGAAGAACTTGTTCCTTGCGCTATAGAGCGTGCCGCCGATGCAGCGCGTTCCATCGCAGGCAATTCAATATCATCACAATAAGCATATCCCGTCTTTTCGCCACTCACTGCACGAATGCCTACGCCACGATCGATAGAATAATTCCCACTCTTGACTTCGGAGTCTTCTAAATACCATGACTCATAATGACCACATTGAAAATATAGATCAGCTGCATCGACGTTTCGGGAGAGCAATGAGTACAATACGCCTTGAATCTGGTTTTCATCCAACGATGCGGGTGCGAATAAGATCTCTTTAACAACCGACAAGAGGTTACTCATAACTCAATCCTAGAAATTAAATCAGATATCATAAAGCCTTCCACTTGAAAAGCAAGACACTTAACACCATAATATAAGATGAATACCTTAACAATGGAGTTTTTTCATGAGCAAACAAACTGTCTCGGCGATATCGCGAAAAACTGAATCGGTGTTGGCCACCAACAAAGTTCTACGAAACACGTATATCCTGCTGTCTTTAACGTTTATGTTCAGTGCTTTAATGGCGTATGTTTCCACCGTCTCGGGCGTTAGATATTTCAACCCTCTGATAATGATCGTTGGCATGTATGGATTAATGTTTTTGACACATGCACTCCGTAATAGCCCATGGGGATTGGTTGCTGTCTTTGCCTTTACAGGATTTATGGGGTACACACTGGGACCTGTATTGAACATGGTTCTCCATCAACTCCATAACGGCTCTCAGATTGTAGCAACAGCCTTAGGGGGTACAGGTATCATATTCTTTGGTTTATCAGGGTATGTGCTCACCACTCGAAAGGACTTTAGTTACCTGGCTGGCTTTTTATTTGCAGCCGTAATGATCGCTTTCCTTGCGATGATTGCCGGCATTTTCTTTAACATACCTATGTTGCAACTATTCGTTTCCGCAGCATTCATGCTGATCTCTTCTGGTCTGATTTTGTTACAAACCAGTGAAATCATTCATGGTGGCGAAACTAATTATATCTCAGCAACCGTGTCTTTATTTGTTTCGATCTACAATTTGTTTATTAGTTTGTTAAATATTCTTAGTGCCTTTTCTAACCGAGATTAAATTCTGTCCGCCTTTGCGAGCTTAATCAGGATACCCAGGGTTCACAGAACCGCTCCCTGGGTGGCTTTGTGATGCACTTAATGGCGGCTTTTGGGTATTAACGTCTAATGCTTATAGGAGAACATCATCATGAAAAGAACGCCTTCGTTATGGGTATTAACTCTGCTGATCAGCCAGTCTGTTATTGCTACGAACATGTATTACCCAGGCAACACAGAGGGTCAAACCATGGCAGGCCAGGCCACAACCCCTCCCCAACACTATCCGCCAGCCAATCCCAATGCATTGCATCCGAATAAAAATATCCGGGATAAATACAGAGAAAACACGAATGTTCAAGGAAAAACTCGCATGCCACTTCCTTCGCCAACGTCTAACTAGGCGATGGTAATCTGTGATCGGGGTAATATTGTTTAGTGCAACATTCAGTACCGGAAGTAACTAAGCTTGGTATATCTTCCAGGTATTTCCGGTGCTAAACAATGAGGGCAAATCTTCAATCGTTTTAGTCGGTGCATGTTGAAAACGAAACACTTCGCGCTGTTGCCGATAATACACACCTAATGGCACCGGAAATTGTATCGGGTCGAGATGCACTAAGCGCATAGCGGATGATAGTCGAGACGGGTCGTGTTGGTACGATGCGGCTTCCGCGCTTGTTGTGCGATAACACACATCATTACGCCAAATTAAACCTTCGGTCTGATCTACTCCAAACAATAAGGGCTTGCCCGCCTCTAAAGCAATAGTCCGTTGCGCACGATTGTTTTTTAAAGAAAAATCATCAAACGCGCCCGCATTAAAAATATGACAATCTTGATTAATTTCAATTAATGCGCAGCCTTGATGCTCGTATGCTTGTTTGATCACACGCCCTAAATGATTTGGATCCTTGTCAACGCAGCGCGCCACAAAACTTGCGCCAACTGCCAGAGCTAATGAAAGCGCATTGATGGGTTGCACCGTAACCCCTTCAGGGGAAGTTTTAGTCACTTGTCCCAGCGTAGAGGTCGGCGAAAATTGCCCTTTCGTAAGGCCATAGACTTGATTATTGACTAGTAAAATTTTCACATTCACATTCCGACGCAGACAGTGAATTAAATGATTTCCGCCAATACTTAAAGAGTCCCCATCACCAGTAACTACCCATACGGTTAAATCATCGCGTAACGCCTTAATCCCCGTAGCAACCGGTAACGCGCGACCGTGGATGGTATGGTAACCATAAGCGTTCATATAATAGGGCAATCGTCCTGAACACCCAATACCCGATACAAAAACATGCTTCTCAGGTGGCAATCCCAATTCGGGTAATACGCGTTGTATCGCCGCTAAAATTGCATAATCTCCGCATCCAGGACACCAGCGAATTTCTGCATCCGACGCAAAGTCATCACGGGTGTAGGTTATCGATTTCATGAGTCAACTCCCTTATTTCGGATAGCAGATGATGCGTCGCAAACGATTGACCGTTACATTGACTAATCGAGCGAATATCTTTTAAATAACGCGAACGTAACACCTGACACAATTGGCCGCTGTTCAACTCGGCCAGTATGATCAATCTAAATTGATTCATGATGTCACCTAAATCGTTAGGCAATGGATTGATATGACGTAATTGAATTAAAGCAACGCCAATCCCTTCCGCTTCACACAAGGGCAACACCGACTTTAAACTTCCATAAGTGCTTCCCCAGCCTATTAATAAAATCGAGGCATTCAGATTACCTTCGATTGAAATGGCAGGATATTCGCAGGCTATTCCAGAAATTTTTTGGGCTCTTAAGGTCACCATCTGCTGATGATTCTGAGCATCATAGCTCACGTGTCCCTCATCACCTTGCTTTTCGAGTCCACCCAATTGGTAAATAAATCCAGGGGTCCCCGGGATATTCCAACTGCGACTTAAATATTCATCCCGAGTAAAAGCCTTAGGAAATCGATTAAATTGAATAGTTGGAAAATGAATGGATTCCAGATCTGGAATTTTCCACGATTGCGCGGCCATAGCCAAATACGCATCCATTAGTATAATGACAGGCGTCATGTACTGTGTCGCTACGTGAAAAGCCTCGATAATGCTTGTAAAACAATCTGCAGGTGTTTGGGGCGCTAAAATAGGTATAGGCGCTTCGCCATGACGACCAAACAAAGCTTGGTTCAAGTCAGATTGTCCTGTTTTAGTTGGCAACCCAGTCGAGGCCCCCGCGCGTTGCACATCTAATATCACTAAAGGTAATTCACTAACGACCGCCAACCCCAAACTTTCACTTTTTAAATCTAGCCCAGGCCCAGATGTACAGGTCATGGCTAATGAACCACTATAGGCGGCTCCAAGACAGGTACAAATAGCCGAAATTTCGTCTTCTGCCTGAAACATATGCACCCCAAAGGCTTCTAATTTTGCACATTCTTGTAAAATAGCTGAAGACGGTGTAATAGGGTAACCCGCTACCAACGTAGGTAACTTGGTATGAGCAGCAAGAGTGGCAATAGCCAACGCAACTGCTTCCACACCCGTAATTTGACGATATTCGCCATTAGGTCGACTCATGGGAATTATCATGTCTGGACGCTTAGTGAGTTCCAGCGTCATAGCATAGTTATAGCCTGCTAGCAGGGCCTGTTTATTTGCTTGTGCTAAGCTAGGTTTGGTTTTGAATTTTTTATTTAAAAATGCAATACAGCCTTCAGTTGTTAATTCAAATAGCCATAGCACAACACCCAAGATATAGGAGTTTTTCGTTTTTTTAGCGTCTGCTTGAGTCAACCCTAAACCGGCTACCGCTTGCAAAGTGGATTGAATTAACGGCAAGGCAATGATTTGATACTGCTCCTTGGCATGCTCTAATATCTGTCGGTCGCAACCCGCCTTTTCCCAATCTTTATCTTGCATACTATCTTCATTAAGAATTAATAAACCATTAGGATTTAAATAACAAAGGGAATGCTTTAAAGCCGCAGGATTTAAAGCGACCAACACATCTAACGTATCGCCTGCGGTGAATAAGGCGCGCTTAGACATTGCTAACTGAAATCCAGAAACTCCGGCCACTGTACCCGCTGGAGCGCGAATTTCAGCAGGAAAATCGGGCAGTGTTTGTACATCTCGCCCGGTTAACGCGGCTGTAATCATGAGTTGCTCACCCACCAACTGAATACCATCGCCGGAATCTCCCGTAATTCTAATAACCAGTGTGTCGACATTAGACATAGTTTTTATCTTTTATCCGGTTAAAAACGTAGCGAAGCATTAACTTAATAATAGTTCATAATCCTTGAAAATGTAGATATTTGGCAGTATAGTTCGGCTCACTTTATCATCATGCTGATTCATTATGTCCGAAACGCTACATCTGGCGGATCAAGCCGCTGCGCAGCTCAAAGCCTCTTACCCTGACTATGCCCCACGTGTAGGTATTGTTTTAGGTTCTGGTTTGGGTGGGTTTGTTGATCAATTACGTGACTCAGTCACGATACCCTACCAAGATATACTTGGTTTTCAGGTTAGCACCGTTCAAGGGCACGCAGGTAAAATGGTGATGGGTCGCCTAAATGGTGTAGATGTGGTCTGTTTACAGGGTCGTGCGCACCTATACGAAGGACATAATTCGTCCGTTATCAAACATTATGTTCGTACCCTTCAACGAATGGGCTGTGTTTATTTTATTGCAACCAATGCGGCCGGATCACTTAACCCAGAGGTAGGGCCGGGAGAATTGGTCCTAATCAGCGATCATATTAATTTTCAAGGCACAAACCCATTGCTGGGTCCGAATCAGGATGAGTTTGGGCCTAGATTCTTACCCGTTGATAAAGCGTATAACCCAGAAATAGCCTTTCAATTGCTTGATATTGCGCAAAAACTAAAGTTTAAACTACACCAGGGTGTCTATCTTGCAACGCTGGGTCCCAATTATGAAACGGCCGCTGAAATTAAAGCGTTTCGTCTTTTGGGAGCAGATGTGGTCGGTATGTCAACAGTTTCTGAAGTATTGGTTGCGCATCATTGTGGGATGAAGGTAGGCGTCATTTCTACGGTGACTAATTTTGCAACGGGCTTAGCCAGCGATAGTCATGATCATAATGAGGTGGTAAAAACAGCCGTTGGTGCGAGTGCACGATTGAATCAATTGATCGCAGAATGGATTGGCACCCTTATATAGCATTACTTTTGAGGCTGGTTATCTCCCAACATCGCATTAAAATTGAGCGCTTCGAGATGCTCTTCAGCACCTTGAAAACGGTTGAAATATTCTGGTATCGCGTTCAGTAACGCTCTGCCTTCAAGAATAGTTGTATAAAATTGAGTTCGAAACGCCTTGATGCGCTCTGTAAGTAATTCAGCTTGGTCTAGAAAAGGACTGATTTCAGCCAAAAATTCTTCGTTTGCAACGATTTCAACTATTTTGGGCGGCTTGGGTAAGGCTTTGGCTAATGTTATCAACACCTTTTGGCTGTCTAAAATTAATTTATGGTGTTCAAATTGCACTAAATCATACTTATCGCCTTCAGCGATTAAGGCGACACGCATGTCTTCCAAATCTAGCTTTGCCCCAACTGGTTTTGCGTCATCTGCTGGCATATTCGCTGCACCCGAAATCAGGTAATCAATAAGCATCTTTTGGGCATATTCACGATAATCAGTGGCTTGTTCTATGATAATGCCATTAAATATATTTTTTAATGGCACTTGGAGTAAGTGATAATAACTACTCGTTGGATGTTGGCTAAGGCTCAATAATTCATCCTGAGTTAAGTGAACGCCTAAACAATCAAAAATACGCTGAACCGTGACTAGACCATACGAAGAATACCATTTGGTTAGATCTGCATCCATCATTGCAGCGATTCCTTGTGTTATGTTATCCACCCGAAGGTCTTTGTGCCGCAGGGCCTGCAACACGAAACTCTTCACCAAACTCCTGAGTCAGTTTTTGTGTCAATACAGTTTCACGAAATTGGTTGAATGCTTCTGGAGACAATGGTGTCTGACTCCCTGCATAAGTGATAATGTTTGTTTGATCACAAACTTCATACATAGGTTGACCATCTAGGTTGCATGCTTCCCTTAAACCGCGGAGGATAGCATCCTCGAAATACGCTTGATACGTAACCTCCTCGCCCTGTTCATTTAACCCCTTTGTCAACTGATTATGCTCGGGGAAATCACATGTCAACTTACCCGTCTCATCTATATCAGCCAAATAAGGAATAACGGCAGGGGGTAAGGGTTCCTGAAAGTAACCTTCAATGTTAGTACCTAGGCAAGAATCTATGAGTCGGTTTATCGATCGTGGCGCTGCCCTACCCGCGTTTGTAATGACATCCAACAGTGATACTTCTTCATTACCTATCTCAACCTTGGGCCAGGCTTCGCTATTATTGGCTGTTTGATACACATTCAACCAAGCTTTTCTGACTAAAATTTCAACGAACTCTCGTTGCATATCACCAATCGGCTTCAAACTTTGTTCAAACGACGCGATAGTCGCTACAATACTTTCCGTACTGTGAATTCGATGACGCTCGTGTGTCGATTCATCAAATACACGTTCAGCCTGATGATACCTTTGACGCGCTTCATTTACGCCTTGTTCTAGTCCTTGGATATACATAGCATTTTTTTCTGCTGACCGGCGCCTCGCCTCAACAAGGAATTCTTGATACGCTACTTCGCGACGCTGTTTCTCAAGATTTTTTTGAAATTCTTCTTTGCTAAAATCATTAGTCATCTACACTACCCCGCGCAAAAAATTTGAAAAATGATATACTGATCTATTGTAACACAAAACCGTAGGATTTTCATCCCAGTCGCTCAAAACATATTGGTGAAACTCATCCTCACCTTGTTGGTGAATGGATAACCCAGGCTGATGAATATGACCGTGAATGATGATTAAGACCTTATGTTGATGCATCGCTGTTATCATGTCATGGACTACAATATGCATCTTCGCCAAAGGCTTACGTTTGTTATATTGGCTGTGGTGACGAAGTTGATTGACTAATTTCGATCGAAAAACATAGGGCAATCGTAAAAAACAACGTTTAAAATAACGGCTTCTAGTCAATTTGCGAAATAATTGATGAGATATGTCGTTGGTACAATACCGATCCCCATGGACTAACAGGACGCGCCGATCGCCGAGGGAAATTATCGCTGGTTCATCTAAGGGAATCACTTTGCTTTTCAGAAGAAATTTAGGACCCAACAAAAAATCTCGATTACCCGGCATAAAATAAACCTGGACACCGCGTTCATGTAGCTGCACCAGCAACGCAATAATGTCTTCACTCCAAGCATCTATGCCATCATCACCGGGCCACACATGTAAAAAATCACCTAAGATATAAAGGGCTTTCGTTCGTGTTTCTGCCCAGTGAACAAACGCTTTAAACTTGTTGAAAATCTCAGGTTGCTGAGGATTTAAATGTAAATCTGAAATGAAAACAGCTTCGTTCATAATGACTCAATACAAATTCGCTCGTCCTGAAGAAAAATTTGACAGGGCCCAGACATCGACGCCATATTATCACTCAAACAATAAATACCGGCGATAGCCACTAACTCAGCATCCAACGCTTGACAAAAAATTCGCGCATGCCTATCACCGGTCATCCCTGCTAATGCACGACCACGGAGTGTTCCGTAGACATGAATATGACCTTCTGCTAATAATTCCGAACCATGGCTGACAGCAGAAGTAATCACCAAATCTCCTTCTTTGGAGAGGATACGTTGGCCGGATCGAATAGGGGTTGTATGCACTTTGGTTTTAGCTATGGTTTCTGGGACATCCGGCACAGGCTCACTTGAATGTTTATGTTCAAACAAAGCTTTGTCTTGATGAGCAGAAGCGTGAAGCTGCGGTATCCCTTGTTGTAGAGCCTGAGCAACGACCGCAGTTGATCCGCCTTGAATCGCAATGGGATGCATCCCAAATTGTCGAAGGTGGTGACAACAAGCACTAAAATCAAACTCAATATTTGAAAACGCCGAGCAGTCTAGAACGACGGGTGTGTTATCAAATAAACGCGGTGCGCGTTGGACCAGTTCCGCTAACTGCTCCGCAAATAAAGACCAATCGTCATTTAAAATGTGCATAACAGGCAGTGTGTATAACCTACCTTTCAATTTGAACGTTTGCGCAATCGTGACTTCTTCCGTCATTACTATTATCCACAAATCCTAAAGTTGTTTATACTAACATGTGAGAGCCAATAACAGAAGGCACACGACATGGATAGGTTATGGTTGCAACATTACCCAAAAGACGTTCCACACACCATCGATCCCGAACTCTATCCCTCCCTAAATGACTTATTCGATGAATCATTTCAGGCCTTTGGGGATCGGGTAGCATTCAGCTCCTTTGGAACCGCCTTAAGTTTTCATGAAGTTGAACGACTTTCCCATCACTTAGCCTGCTATTTTCAGACATTAGGCTTAGCCAAAGGCAGTCGTGTCGCCATTATGTTACCGAATGTCTTGCAATACCCTGTTGCACTTCTCGGGACATTACGTGCGGGGATGATTGCAGTGAATACCAATCCGCTCTATACCGCTGATGAACTTGCCCATCAGTTAAACGATGCGCAGGCAGAAACAATTGTTATTTTTTCAAAATTTGCGCAGATATTGCATCAAGCATTACCCAAACTGTTAACGTTAAAATATATTATCATTACCGATATGGGCGATCTCTTTCCTGTGGTGAAACGCCATGTCGTCAACATCGTGGTCAGATTGTTTATTGACCGTCGTTTTAAACAAGCGCTCCAGCCAACGATTACGTTTTGCGAGGCATTAAAGATTGGCAGTCAAAGCCGGCTGCAATCCGTAACTTGCCAAGCTGATGACATCGCTTTTCTCCAATACACAGGCGGCACAACTGGCGTATCTAAGGGCGCAATGTTAACCCACCGCAATATGGTTGCTAATGTCCTGCAGGCTGCTTCATGGATAGCGCCTAAGCATTTTAACGAAACCGATCTGATTATTACGGCATTACCGCTCTATCATATTTTTTCTTTAACCGCAAATTGCTTAACATTTTTTCATTTAGGCGTCGCAAATACTTTAATCATAGATGCCAGAGCTACAAAAAGCCTACTCAAGCAAATCCATCGCACGAAACCGACCGCAATAACCGGTGTGAATACACTTTTTGTATCCTTTTTAAATCACCCCAACTTTAACCCTAAAGACTTTGCCAAGATTAAAGTTGTGCTCTCCGGCGGCATGGCCCTGAGTCTTGCTATTGCAGAGCGCTGGCATGCAGTGGTTGGCTTACCTATTGTCGAAGCGTACGGCTTAACCGAAGCGAGCCCTGCAGTGGCCATCAATTTACTTTCAGAGGATACGCATCAGGGTAGTATCGGCCTACCTCTTCCCTCAACTCATATCGCTATTCGTAATGAGCAGGGCGAAGACTGTAAATTAGGCGATATTGGAGAATTATGCGTATTGGGACCTCAAATCATGAAAGGGTATTGGCATCAGCCGGAGGAAACAGCAACCGTCTTCTGGGCGGATAAATATCTACGTACAGGTGATTTGGTGCGGATGGACGAACAAGGATTCATTTATCTGGTGGATCGTCTAAAAGAAATGATTATTGTGTCCGGATTTAATGTCTATCCCAACGAAGTAGAGCAAGTGATTGCTCAATTGCCCCAAGTTCGCGAGGTCGGTGTGATTGGCGTGATGTCCGAATCTGGAAATGAACAAATCAAAGCCTGCGTTGTGTCCAATGATCCGGCGCTGAAAGCAGAAGATATTCTCGCCCATTGTAGAAAACATTTAACCGGTTATAAAATCCCTAAGATTGTGACATTTTATCCCGAGTTACCTAAAACAAACGTAGGAAAAGTGTTAAGACGCATGTTAAAATAATTTTTGTTACGAAATAAAAATAAGGATAACCGATGTCAACCTGCATTGCTGAGTTTTCAATCCCTTATGTCCAAATTCTTAATGAACAATCAGAATTATGCGACAGGTTACCGTCCTTTGCGGAAGATAGCGAAGCGCTAGAGCAGCTTTATCGCACCATGGTATTGACGCGTTTATTCGATAAAAAAGCTATCGCTTTGCAACGCACCGGCAAAATGGGGACCTATGCCCCAGTTAATGGCCAAGAAGCTATCGGCACCGCGATTGGACATGCCATGCGCCCAACCGATGTCTTCGTACCCTACTACCGAGACTATGCGGCGCAATTTCAACGCGGCGTTAAACCCTCTGACATCTTCTCGTATTGGGGGGGGGATGAACGTGGCAGTTGTTTTAACCCCGAATCTAAAGACTTGCCTATTTGTGTTCCCATTGCCTCTCAATGTTTACATGCTGCTGGCGTCGCGTTCAGTATGAAATATAAACAGGAAGATCGGGTAACCGTGGTCTGTATAGGCGATGGCGGCACCTCAGAAGGGGATTTTTATGAAGCCATGAACGTGGCCGGTGTTTGGAATCTGCCCATCGTCTTCGTCATCAATAACAACCAATGGGCGATTTCGGTTAATATTGCACAACAAACACATACACAAACATTAGCCCAAAAAGCGATTGGCGCAGGATTTCAGGGGGTTGTCTTGGATGGCAATGATATTCTGGCGCTGCGCCAAGAAATCGGTCTTGCCATTGAAAAAGCGCGTCGCAAAGAAGGGCCTACACTTATCGAGGCACGCACTTATCGTCTAAGTGATCATACCACCGCCGATGACGCTACCCGGTATCAACCCCAAAATGAAGTCTTAGCCGCACAACCGCTAGAACCTATTTCACGATTTAAACGTTTTTTAGAACACCATCACGGATGGAGTGATGCTAAAGAAGAAGCCTTGCTACAATCCTGTAACGAAATGTTGCAAACAGAAGTAGAGGTTTATTTACAACGTCCTCCCCAACCCGTATCTGCCATATTCGATTATCATTATGCGACCTTACCCTCGTATTTGATTGAACAACGCGCAACAGCTATGGAGGCTGCTAATCATGCCTGATATTACCTTGCTCGAAGCAGTCACTCAGGCTCTTGCTTATGAATTAGCTCAAGATGAGCAAGTTGTTATTTTTGGAGAAGACGTCGGTAAAAATGGTGGCGTATTTAGAGCCACCGCCGGACTGCAAGAACGGTTTGGCGCGCATCGTGTTTTTGATTCTCCTTTAGCCGAATCAATGATTGCAGGTTTGGCGGTCGGCATGTCAACCCAAGGTATGAAACCTGTCGCTGAATTTCAATTTATGGGGTTTATTTACCCGGCGATGAATCAAATTGTATGTCATGCTGCGCGAATGCGGAATCGCACACGTGGGCGTTTACATTGTCCTTTAGTATTTCGTGCGCCTTTTGGAGGGGGCATACGCGCACCGGAACATCATTCTGAAAGTACGGAAGCGTTATTCGCACATATCCCTGGACTCCAAGTGGTTATCCCCTCTTCTCCGAAACGTGCGTATGGATTACTTCTTGCTTCGATTCGAAGTCCAGATCCGGTTATTTTTTTAGAACCAAAACGTATTTACAGGCTCGTTAAACAACCGGTAGCGGATGATGGACAAGCCCTACCGCTCGGCACTTGCTTTACGCTTTGTGAGGGAGAGGATGTCACTCTCGTGAGTTGGGGTGCCAGCATTCATGAAACCATGCAAACAGCCGCGTTACTGAAACAAGAAGGCATTTCCTGTGAAGTGATTGACGTGGCGACTATTAAACCACTCGATATTCAAACAATCGTTGCGTCGGTACAAAAAACGGGCAGATGTGTCATTGTCCATGAAGGCGCAAAAACTTGTGGCGTAGGTGCCGAAATTACAGCACTATTGATGGAACACTGTTTTAGCGATCTGACCGCTCCTGTGCAGCGAGTCACGGGCTACGACACGATTATGCCTTATTTTCAATTAGAAAAAGAGTACATACCGAGTATAGAGCGAATTAAAATTGGCGTGTTAAGTACCTTGGAGTGATAGCAATGGATATTTTTAAATTACCCGATTTGGGAGAAGGGTTACCTGACGCCGAAATTCATGAATGGTTTGTATCGGTCGGTGATATGGTGAGAGCCGATGCGCCTTTGGTATCGATGGAAACAGCGAAAGCAGTCGTAGAGGTTCCTTGTCCTCAAGAAGGCACAATCGCAAAACTGTTTGGCAACCTTGGCGATATTATCAAAACCGGAGAACCCTTAGTCGCTTTCGTCTCCTCAGCGCCTAAGGCGGATAAAGGTACCGTGGTGGGTAATCTCGAAACCACTACGACAGTCACCGAAGACAACTTTATTATTGGATCGTCTCGGACCAACACTGTCATCAAAGCAACCCCTAACGTCAAATTACTCGCCAAAAAACTAGGGGTCTCC
>CANNJG010000025.1 GCA_947504795.1 Legionellaceae bacterium | reverse complement strand
TAGATTGAAGCAACTTGCATATAAAACAGGAGAAACGGTGTATCAGATTAAACGTGGACTATTACGAAACTATTTGATCGAGCAGCTTAAAAATCCGACTGTTTCGATGGGTTTTGCGTAAGTCCTAAAAGTATTTGATTCAAATTCATAATTTAGCTTATCAACGAAGGTTGAATTCAATCTTTTATTACCCAATCAATTGTTTTTATCTGACGTAAACGTAAAATCCTTTAAGGGTTGTTTTAGAACCGGACCATAATACAACCCTGTCTTTGGCATGCAACTGACTATCTTGAACATCCAAAACCCCAAAAGACTCAACATTTGGACCCACTGATACACGGGAAGTGATTGCAGCTGAAAGTAGACTATCCTTAAGTTCAGGGTACTTTTAAGCTAATCCATACGGGGGCATGATCCGAAGGCCGCTCATGCTTCCGCGTGTTAGCATCTATATCTGCAGTCTCACACTGGGATAGCAACGCATCACTTAACAAAATGAGATCGATTCTCAGACCAAGATTACGTCGAAAACTAGCGGCGCGGTAATCCCACCAACTATAGTCTTGACGATTGGGATGACAGGAGCGGAAACTATCGTATAGCCCAATGTGTTGAACACCTGCAAGTGCGGCGCGCTCCAAAGGGCTCACGAGAATGGCATCGCGCCAAGCCTCTGGATCGTGGACATCCCTATCTTGGGGTGCAATATTAAAATCACCCATCACGATGAGCTTTGGAAAGCGTTGATGTTGTTGGCTTAAAAATGCGGTTGCCGCTTCTAACCAACGTAACTTGTAACGATATTTATCTGAAGCGACTTCGCTCCCGTTAGGGACATAAAAATTAACAACACGAATGTCTTGTATCGTTGCCGCAATGATACGACGTTCGAGAATATCGCTTGATTCGATGTAAACATCGCTTAAGGGCAATCGCGATATCAAAGCAACGCCGTTATAGGTTTTTTGCCCTGTAAATGCAAGATGAAAGCCGTGCTCGGTGAAATAGTGCGCCGGAAATTTATCATCGGTCACTTTGGTTTCTTGGATAGCCATGACATCGATATGGTGTGCTAACATCCAGTCGACCACTTGGGGCCCGCGCACTGTCACGGAATTGACATTCCAGCTGGCGATTTTAAGTTGCCGATTTAGCATAACGATATTCCTTCATACGTCATCACCAACGGTGCGTGATCGGATAATTGCGTATCACGATAGATAGCGACACTTCTAAGTTTATCCACTAATCCTGGGCTAATGACTTGATAGTCTATCCGCCATCCTACGTTATTAGCGCGTGCTTGCCCACGTTGTGACCACCAGGTATATTCATCTGGCTCTTTGTTGAGTACGCGAAAGGCATCGACATATCCCAATGGACCCAATACATGATCCAGCCATGCGCGCTCTTCGGGTAAAAAACCAGAATTAGTTTGGTTATTTCGCCAATTTTTAAGATCAATAGGGTGATGGGCAATATTAAAATCACCGCAGATAATAATGTCTTTTTTTGAAGCACGTAATGCCAGCAACTGCTGGGTGATGGCTTCTAGCACCCGATATTTTACGGCTTGACGCAACCCACCACTCGTTCCCGAGGGTAAATACAGCGAAATCACACTGAGTGTTGGAAAATCGAATTGCAGATAGCGACCTTCGCTATCACAATATTCGCAGCCAAAGCTTTTGATGATGTTTAATGGTGATTCGCGCGCATAGATGGCAACGCCACTATAGCCTTTTTTTAGCGCATCAAAATAGGCACAATGATAGCCTTGGGGGAAATAGCATGGATCCACTTGCAGTTGAGCCATTTGCGCTTTGGTTTCCTGGATGCAGACAATATCGGCTTGTTCTTGTTGTAGCCACTCATAACATCCTTTGCGTGCAGACGCGCGAATGCCATTGGCATTCAAACTGATCACTTTCATCGCGCAGCGCGACCTGCAGAAGGAAGGAGCTTTAGCGCCGTTCTCGCCAAGCGCTCTCCCATTTTTTTTGCTAAATTGGCTTCATCTTGACTTAACTCGGAATGCATGACCGTGCCTTGAACATGCGTTGGTCCATAAGGTGTGCCCCCTGTTGTTGTGGTGGTTAATGCCGGTTCGGTGTAGGGTAAACCTAGTAGCAACATTCCGTGATGGAATAAAGGAAATAACATACTGATAAGCGTTGATTCCTGGCCGCCATGCATGGTGGCAGAGGATGAAAAAACACAGGCAGGTTTCCCTGCTAAATCACCACTAAGCCACAAGGGTGAGGTGCCATCTAGAAAATACTTCATAGGGGCAGCCATAGCGCCAAAACGCGTCGGGCTACCTAAGGCGAGACCTGCGCATTGGCGTAAGTCCTCTAAGGTCGCATAAGGTGCACCATTTGCGGGTATGGTAGGTTCCACCGCTTCGCAGGCCGTGGATACCGATGGTACAGTCCGTATTCTTGCTTCTATGCCGTCTACATGCGCCACACCCCGGGCAATGTGTTGGGCAAGTTGAGAGACGGATCCGGTTTTGGAGTAAAACAAGACTAGAATGAAAGGCATGGGCATCAGAAGTTCTCTAGGCGTTGGCAGAAACACAAGTATAATCGCGTAATATTATGATGACAAGGACCCTAATATTAGGTTATAATGAGAGCATACTACCACTTATAAAAACCTTTTTGATTACTTTATATTCATATAAGGATGTATATGCAAAGCGTTGTTCAACTATCCAATCCTTCTGAGTCGGGGATTCGACTGACGCAGACGGCTATCGAACGTGTGCAATCTTATCTCGCACAACACCATTACCAAAGTTTGCGTTTATCCGTAAAGAAGACGGGTTGTTCAGGATTGTCTTATGTCATGGATTACGTGAACACCCCTTTGCCAGGAGACATTGTGGTTCCGTTAACGGCCCCGTATTCCGTTTGTATTGAAAAAACCAGTTATCCTTATCTCAAAGGGCTTGAAATGGACTTTGTTAAACAAGGGTTGAATACCAAATTTGTGTTTCATAATCCGAATCAAACGGGCCAATGTGGTTGTGGAGAAAGTTTTACGGTTCAGTGATTCTAGCGTATCTTTCGGTTGAAAAAATAAATTGCGGGCGCCAATTCCGGATTGACTGCCTTGTTTTATGAATATAGTTAATTCAATATTTACATTATTTGAAATACTTGTTATTATAGAGCCCATACTGAGCTATTAATTTATATTTAGATTATTTTAATAAATAAAAGAATATCATTCATTTTATTATTGGCTTGTTACAATTAACTTAATTAATAATGGAGATTAAAGCAAATGAGCTTAGCAACAATTCAAACACAACAACATTCCAATGATGTTTTAGTGCAACATGTTGTAGAAGTGGTCAAGTCTTATTTAAACAAGGTGAATTCAAAGGATTCTAATTTGAATCTGTATCAGTTGTTGATTGAAGAAATTGAAGGCCCTTTATTCAGAACCGTTATGGAATTAACTCGTTATAATCAATCCAAAGCCGCTCGTGTATTGGGTGTAAGCCGTGGTACGTTACGCACCAAATTGAAACGTTATTTTGATGACGAATTTATCGGTACGCGTGGCTAATCTCAGGGTTTTTTAATGGTGGGCATGATACGCTTTGCTCACCATCCACTCAGCAAATTTGCTGGATCTCTCTCTAGAATTCTGTTATACTTTTCCGCAAAGTCGGTTAGACAATCGCACTGCATGGTGACATAAGGTGAGGAAAGTCCGGGCTCCACAGGGTAGAGTGCCAGGTAATGCCTGGGAAGTGTAAACTTACGGAAAGTGCCACAGAAAATATACCGCCTGTTTAGGTCTGATTGACAATTATCATTCAGCTTTAAACCGGTAAGGGTGAAAAGGTGCGGTAAGAGCGCACCGCGCGTTTGGTAACAAACGTGGCATGGAAAACCCCACTCGGAGCAAGACCAAATAGAGATCCACGCGGAATCCCCGCCACACATGACCCATGTGGGATCTGGGTAGGTTGCTTGAGGCAAACGGTGACGTTTGTCCCAGATGAATGATTGTCCACGACAGAACCCGGCTTACCGACCGACTTTACTTTATTATTTGAACTTAATTGCTTACTCCTAGCGGGTAACGGATTGGAACCATGCACATGTTGCTGTGTCTTGATGTAGGGAATTCTCATATTTATGGTGGGTTATTTTCTCAAGATGAGTTGATCATACGTTTTCGCCATACCTCCAAAGTGAGTACTTCGGATGAGTTTGGTATCTTTTTAAAAGCTGTGATTCGTGAAAACAACTGTGATGCCGATTTGATTCAGGCTATTGCAGTTTGTTCTGTTGTCCCCGCTTTAGAATATTCTCTCCGATCCGCGTGTATCAAATATTTTTCTATCGATCCATTTTTTTTACAATCAGGGGTGAAAACCGGATTGAACATTCAATATAAACAACCCAGCGATGTCGGTGCGGATCGGATTGCCAATGCAATTGCCGCATCGCAGCAATTTAGCGGTCAGAATTTAATTATCATAGATTTTGGTACAGCAACTACCTTTTGTGTGGTCAATAAATACAAAACCTATTTCGGAGGGGCTATATTGCCTGGAATGCGCTTGCTTGTCGATGCATTATCCAACCATACGGCGAAATTACCCAATGTTGATATTGTTAAAATGGACAAAGCGTTAGGTCGTTCTACCATAGAAAGCATTCAATCTGGGGTCTTTCACGGCGCATTAGGCGCTTGCCGAGAGTTAATTAGTAAAATTAAGCAAGAACAATTTCTAGAACAAGAGGTTTTGGTTTTAGCAACGGGTGGTTTTGCCTCGTTATTTGAACATCAAAATCTCTATGATCGCCATCTTCCAGATTTAGTGTTACAGGGAATTCGTCTTGCGGCCAATATGAATGCGCTTTAGGTCATAAAAAAAGCTACCATTATAAATATTGTCCTAAGGATGGCGTGCTTGTTAAAAACAGGCGGGTTCGCGATGTTTTTTAAAGATTTATATGATAACATTCTTCGCTTGCAAGCCTTTTTTGTTTGTTTATTGAGCATTGCGGCGGTTTTAAATTTCATAATAACTAGCCCAGCGCTGTCTATGATTGAACTGATGCAAACCACTAACGTGTCTAAGAATAAACGAGTTTGCCTGAACTGTTTAAAATCATTATATTTAGTCGACGGAGATAAAAAATGACGAGTGAAATGGGTAAGAATATGGGGGTTGGCCATAGCCTACACGGGAGTGAATTTGATTCTCCCATACAAGGTAGAAGAAAAAGTCTAGATGAAACATCTGACTCTGGCTCTGGCGAAGACGAATCGAATCGTAGATCAACCTACCTAAATGCCGTATCCGTAAAAAGCTCGGCTTCTCCTGGGAAAGATACGCAGAATCACAAACTTTCGAGGGACGAAGTTCTAGCTGAATTGGTGGTAAACATTTGCAGCGGCTTAGAAAAGAAAATAGCATCCGATTTTAACAAAATTGATGAAAGATTGAGAAAATCAGAAGTTTCAGTTCCGTCTCGCGACGAGAAGGTCACGCAATTAAAAATTGAAATAGCAGAACTCATCAAAGAAGATAATAGACACAAACAAAACGAGACTAGTAGTAAACCGTCCAGTGTATCGAGTCCTATGTATGTGGTCCAACTTAATGATAGTGCTGAAGCGATAAAAAACCAATTAAAAACAAAGGTAAAAGAATACATGCACTTGTTGTCAGATATGGGCGGGCATTCATTAGAAGTTCCCAATGGCCCTGGTGTCAGCCACATTCTTCAATTAGACAAAGCGCTCAATAAAATGAAAGCGGCTTTGAATAGTATTAACACATCACAAAGAGATTCCGATTCAGAACCACGGTATGCTTTTTTTCACCCCAATATAAAAATGAAACCGTTTAATTCTGTTGAGCGATTGCTTACAACAACTCTACGTTTAAAAGATGTTACCAAAGTTTGGACAGATGATCTGCAACAGATGGTACAAATCATATCAGACATCACAGATGCTTATTATGCTATCGCTCATCATGAAGTGGATGATGATAACACTGACGATCTCATTCAAGAACAGATCAGGCAAGTTATTGTAGGTGAGTTTGATAAACCAGGTATGATGGATGACATTATCGGTAAGGAAAGTCGGTTACTGGGTTATGAATGGCATGAATTGAAAATGCTTGGTACTATCCTGAAGATTGCTGGATACGTTTTGTTGGGACTAGTTGCGCTTGCAACTGTATTGACGATAGTCGATGCGACATTCCCTGCTTTATTGCTATCTTTGGCAGTAACCGCTCAGGCCAATTTTATTGTGAGTCAAGCAATTAATGCTGTAACAACGTTAGGGGCTATGCTGGGTGTTAACCTGTCGGTTGGTGCTGCTGCTGCTTCGTCTACTGCAGTGTTTGCGTCAGCCGTGACCATGTTTGGAAAGGCTGTTCAGGTGTGTGCTGGTCCTTCGCAATTGATGCTTGATAAAAATCAAGCCGCTTCCGATATCGCAGATGCCGCTCGCGCTTTAGCAACATTCTAAGTTAAATGGTTATTGAAATTAAATAACGTTTAAAGTTCTTATTAAAACCAACACATGTCACGTGTGTTGGTTTTTTTTTGGATCATAAAGTCAAACCATCACATTCCCTGTCGACCTCTGCGTTGTGGGTAACAAGTCCTGTTGGTGTTCAAAATTGTGAGACGTTTGTTCTGATATTTTCAACCCATCTTGACTGTTCACTCGGGTAGTAACCACTTTTCTAGGATTATTTTTTACAAATTTCCTTGACCAACTCAAAAAAATCACCCTATAGTGTATAAAAGTGGTATAATGTTACAAAAAAGTGGAGAATTGTGGGGTAAAATCCCGCATTGAATGATGATGTTTCGTGGAATTAATGCCATTAATCTTGACGGCAAGGGTCGTCTTGCAATACCGACGCGGTATCGTGATGCATTGGGTAGAGATGATGACGCCTCGATGGTGATAACGATTGATACCGAAGAAACATGTTTATTGTTGTATACAGTGGCGCAATGGCAAGTGATAGAAGACAAAATTCAGCGACTGCCGAGTTTTGATCCGGTCTCGCGACGTATCCAACGTTTGTTGATCGGTCATGCGACGGATGTGGTTTTAGATTCTGCAGGACGCTTATTATTACCACAAGTATTACGCGACTATGCCAAATTGGATAAACGCGTATTAATGATTGGTCAGGGTACGAAATTTGAAGTTTGGTCGGAAACATTATGGGAAACACGCCGTGAGCATTGGTTGGTGGAAGAAAGTAGCCGGAATGGGCAGCTCCCAGATGAACTTAAAACTTTTTATTTGTAGTGCATGACTATGGAACACCAGCCGGTATTATTAAAAGAAGTCATCCAGGGCTTAGCCATAATCCCTAATGGTATTTATATCGATGGCACCTTTGGACGCGGTGGACACACCCGATGCGTGTTAGAGTGTTTAGGCCCTGATGGACGATTATATGCCATCGATAAAGATTGGGAAGCGATAGCTTATGCAAAGGCTCATTTCGGACAAGATGTCCGATTTTGCATAGAGCAAGGGTCGTTTCGACAACTTGCAACCTTAGCCAATCAGTGGGGTATTGCTGAAAGAGTTTCGGGGATCTTATTGGATTTGGGGGTGTCATCGCCGCAATTAGATAAAGCGGATCGTGGCTTTAGTTTTATGCAAGCTGGGCCATTAGATATGCGCATGGATAGTCATCAACACTTGACTGCGGAGCGCTTTATTAACGAAGGATCTGAAAAGACTTTAGCAGATGTGTTTTTTGAATACGGTGAAGAACGATTTGCAAGGCGTATTGCACGAGCTATTGTGGCCGCTCGTGTTATAACGCCAATTCGCGATACGGCAGTATTAGCGGAGATCGTTAAGGCAGCTAATCCTAAATGGGAAAAGCACAAACATCCAGCAACACGGGTGTTTCAAGCGATTCGGATCCATGTTAATCAAGAATTGACCGATCTGGTCGCGTGTTTGGATCAGTGCTTAGATATACTAACAATTGGAGGGCGGTTGGCGGTCATTAGTTTTCATTCTTTGGAAGATCGTATTGTCAAGCAGTTTATGCAGCGTCAAGCACAAGGTGTATCGCTGCCAAAAGGCATTCCAATGAAAGCGACGAGCGTCCAGCCACGATTAAAACGAATTGGAAAGGCTATTAAACCCGAAGATGATGAACTTCAAACTAATGTACGTTCGCGGTCGGCCATTTTACGAATAGGAGAAAAGCAATCATGAATGCAGCGGCAAGAGATATCAATCAAACTAATTTTTTTCATGGACAATTGATTAATTTAAGGGTATCGTTTGCAAGTATTTTCCAGCTTGGTTTGATGCTAATCGTTTTGATGAGTGCATTGGCTGTTATTTACACCACTAATAGTCACAGATTAACGCTGAGCCGCATCGAAGCGGCAGAGCAACGCTCCAATCAGTTGCAATTAGTATGGGGGCAATTATTGTTAGAACAAGCCAGCTTAGTGACGCCTTCGCGAGTAGAGCTGTTGGCAACTCAGCAATTAAAAATGCACTTACCAAGTACAAAAAATATGATTGTTTTACGTAAAAAATGAATGAAAAAAACTTACGATTTCATCTTTGGCGACTGTGGGTTGTCGCGATATTTTTTATCATCCTAGCTAGTATACTGTTGTGGCGCATGGTGGATTTGACTGTGTGGCATCGCTCTTTTTTGCAAGGTCAAGGGAATGCGCGCTCGGTTCGGGTAATTGATATCCCTGCTTATCGAGGCATGATTTTGGACAGAGAGGGATCGCCCGTTGCAGTGAGCACTCCAGTGCAGTCGATATGGGTCAATCCTAAAACGTTCACGCCAACACCCAATCAATTGATACGCTTAGCTCATTTGCTAGGTATGCCCGCGCGCCAGTTGCAGCGTTCTTTATCGCACGCACGCGCGCATGAGTTTTATTATCTCCAACGCCAACTGGCGCCCCCGCGTGTTGCTGCTATTCAAGCATTAGCTATACCCGGCATTAACTTCCAGAAAGAATTTAAACGTTATTACCCTGAAGGGGATAGTACGGCACAACTTTTGGGATTTACAAATGTGGATGATGTCGGTATTGAAGGACTTGAATTGGCTTATCAAAGCTGGCTGATGGGTGTGAGCGGTAAAAAGCGGGTGGTGAAAGATCGGTTCGGGCGAATTATTGATGAGTTGCAAACATTAAAAGAGCCTCGCGCAGGTCATACCTTACAGGTGAGTATCGATAAGCGAATTCAGTTTTTTGCCTATCATGAATTACAAGAAACCATGGCGAAATTTGATGCTCTGTCTGGATCAGTGGTGGTTTTGGATACGCAAAACGGTGAAGTGTTAGCGATGGCGAATTCACCCTCATTCAATCCTAATGCCCGGAGTCATTACAGTCTTGATACGTATCGTAACAAAGCGGTAACCGATGTGTTTGAGCCTGGCTCCGTTATGAAATCGTTCAGTATTGCTGCGGCGCTTGAGTCGGGCCGTGTGACGCCGGATATGATTTTTGATACACGACCTAGTTGGATGATTGTTAACGGACATACGATACGTGATGTTCATCCGTATGGTGTTCTGGACGTCACCGGTGTTTTGCGCGAATCAAGTAATGTGGGTGTGACCAAAATGGTGTTGTTAAGCCCGCCTGAACAACTGATCAATGTCCTGACCCGTTGCGGGATGGCTCAACGCACAGAAAGTGGTTATCCCGGGGAAAGTGAAGGATCCATTGTTAGAGCAAAAGATGCTAATCCTTTTGTATTAGCGACATTAAGCTTTGGCTATGGCGTATCAGTGACCGCTATGCAAATGGCCAAAGGGTATTCGGTATTTGCTAATCATGGTCGATTATTGCCCATACGCTTGACGCACCAAGATTCTATTCCAGAAAGCGAACAGGTCATATCTGCTAAAACAGCTGATCAATTACTAATGATGTTAGAACAAGTGGTTGTTGATGGGACGGGTAAATCAGCGATGGTTCAAGGGTACCGCATCGCTGGTAAAACCGGTACAGCACGGATTGCTGGAAAACATGGATATGAAGAACGTCATTATATTTCAAGCTTTGTGGGCATTGCGCCTGTATCAAATCCACGTTTGGTGGTCGCAGTCTTTATTCACGATCCGAAGAAAGGTGGTTATTATGGCGCACAAGTAGCCGGTCCGTTGTTTGCAAAAGTCATGGGTTCTGCCTTACGCATTTTAGATATTAGCCCGGATCAGGCGGGATAGGAATTCGGATCCTAGGGATCTTTGGAGAAGGATATGCAGTTATCAAGCTTATTACAACCCTGGTGTGATTGTTCTGCGCAGAATTGTATGGTTTTGGATATGCAAAACGACAGTCGTAATGTTAAAGCAGGGGATCTCTTTGTCGCTTATCCTGGCGCTGTGAGTGACGGAAGGCAATTTCTGACCCAAGCAGTTGCTTTAGGGGCGGTCGCTATTGTGTATGAACCTAAACGGTTGCCTACTTCAATGGTACTGCCTTCGCAAATTCCTTGTATTCCTATACCGGATCTTGCGAAACAACTGGCAGCTTTGGCGACTAGGTTTTATGCGGGATCTGCAGAATCACTCTGGGTGACTGCGGTGACGGGAACAAATGGAAAAACAACGATTGCCTATCAACTAACCCAAGCCCATCAGTTATTGGGGCGCAAAGCCGCTTATATCGGAACCATAGGTCAAGGCGATATTCGCCATCTTCAGCCGCAGATCAATACCACACCTGATGCTCTGTGTTTACAACGGTTGCTGGCCGATTATCGGAACCAATCTATCCAAAACGTATGCATGGAAGTCTCTTCTCATGCGTTAACCGAACACCGGGTGGATCATATTGCCTTTTGCGAAGCTATTTATACCAACTTAAGCCACGAGCATTTAGATTATCACCAGACTATGGCGAGCTATGCAAAAGCGAAGGCCGCTTTATTTTCTAAAACAACGTTACAATGGGTACTCCTCAACCAGGATGACGCGTATGTATCTCAAATGGCAGCGGTCGTGCCATCTTCTGTGCAAGTATTTACCTATGGTATTGAGCAGCCTGCGGATATTAGAGGCCATGACTGTCGATTGTTTATTCATGGCAGTGAATTTACGGTGACGTCGCCTTGGGGGACTCAAACCGTGTCCATTCCGAGTTTAGGGTCATTTAATATTTATAATAGTCTTGCTGTCTATGGAAGCTTGTTAGCTCATGGTTATCCTGTGGCAGATGCTGTTAGGGTCATGGGGCAATTAACGGCTTCTCCCGGACGTATGGAAATTGTGGCGCAACAGCCGTATGTTATTGTTGATTATGCCCATACCCCAGCCGCTTTGGATAATGTGTTAAAAACCCTCATACGTTTGAAAGCGGACAAGACCAGTAAAATTTGGGTGGTCTTTGGTTGTGGTGGGGATCGGGATAAAACCAAACGTCCTTTGATGGGTAAAATAGTGAGTGAACAAGCAGAAAGAGTTATTTTGACCAGCGATAATCCTCGACATGAAGATCCGGATTCGATTATTCAAGATATTATTGTGGGCATTCCCACAAATGCTGATGTCACGACGATTGTAGATAGGCGTGAAGCTATCCAATACGCGCTGCAATCTGCGAACAAAAACGATATTGTGTTGATTGCTGGAAAAGGTCATGAAGATTATCAGATTGTAGGTGACAAGCGCAGTGTATTTTCTGATCAGGCAGAAGTTAGGCAATATTTAGGCGGCTAGAGGGGTCGGATTCAAGCTCGACAGATGCTATTCACTGTATAAGTGCTCAATTGCTATGCGTTCATCAAAGACAAAACACTGCCCGTCCCAAAGAGACGCTTTAGGAGGCATGGTTTTTATATAATCAATAATCCCACCTTCTAACTGATAGACTTGATTGAATCCCAGTTTTTTTAAGTACGCAGTTGATTTTTCACAGCGAACACCCCCGGTACAACACATTGCTATTTTTTTATCTTTTTTATCTAATAAATGTTGTTCGACGTAGGCTGGGAAATCACGAAAGTTTTCAGTTTGGGGGTTGATGGCATTTTTAAAAGTACCCAATTCAATTTCATAGGTATTGCGGGTATCGATAAGAAGCACCTCGGGATCAGTGAGTAATGTATTCCATTCTTCGGGCGATAGCCTTGTGCCCGAGTAAGCGGTAGGGTCGATGTCAGGGATTCCCATGGTGACAATTTCTTTACGTAACTTGACCTTGGCTTTATCAAAAGGCATGAGATCACACGTTGTTTCTTTAAAATACAGGTCCGAAAATCGCGTGTCTGAACCTACGTCTGCATAAAATGCATCCATATCTTCACGCGTTCCTGCCATGCCGCCATTGATCCCTTCTTTAGCCAAAAGAATCGTCCCCAAGATACGGTGCGTGTTCATCATTGCTAATAAGGGCGGTTTGATTTCCTCATAATCAGGTAAATCACAAAAGCGGTAAAATGATGTGACAATATATCGTGCCATAGTAAATTATCTGGATTAAATTATGGCAATTTTAACTGATCTCAGCCCAAATGAGAAGACTCTAGGCGCGTGGTTTGACGACAACCGCATCTGAAACTTGAGAAAATCCAGGTACGTCTAAATGAAAGTGTTTCATATGGGCATAGAGCTGTGTTGATCCTCCCCCATCTAAATTGAGGGCATCGGCGCAGTCTAAGGGTTGTTTGCGCATAATTTTTGCTAACTCGGTTGTGGTGATGGGTAGGTTTTCAGTAACCAAGAGGATGACTTGCCCATTGGTTGTAATCCCAAGCGCGGTTCGATTAGCAAATCCGGGTTTCAGCGCTGGGATTTTTTTAGAGACGAGTAAGCGTGGACCCGCTTGTATTGCAAAATCAATATCGTTCTGATGATGAAAATGATAAGGAGAGATTATCGATGCCGTTTGGTTGCGGACAGAAAAGATCCCCCACCAGCTAATTGGTTTTAAAGAATTCAGCACCTGGTGATTGCTGATTCTTAAACCAATTGGCTCGCGTTTAGGTGAAAAAAACCCACCATTTATCGCAATTAAGCTATGACTATAGCGTTTAAGGATTGGCGCAGATCCATTCTTTGAAGGCGTATCTTTAGCGAGCATAATCCCCAATTGTTGATAATGCAGGTCGAGGCGAAAAGCATGAATATGTGACCATTGAGGTAAGCTGTCTCTGTTTAAATCCAGATATTCAATACCGGGCGCAATCGCTTTCCACGATTGTGAATGAGCAGTGAAACCTATGAATAGGCCAAATGCGATGGATATGCTTTTTATTAACATGGTTATCTAGTATCCTTTATTAAGCCTTATTTAGGATTGAATTTCATGAAAACATTAACGCAAAATAACAATAGAACCGCACTAAAGTCAACAGAAGAATTACGCGCGTTGATGGAGGATATCCTGACAAGAGCAAAAAAAAAGGGGGCTACTGATGCGGCTGTAGGGGTGAGCATTGATAATGGTTTTTCTGTAGATGTCCGCATGGGCTCCGTAGAAACCGTGGCGTTTAGTGAAGATAAAAATTTAGGTATTACGGTGTTTATTGGAAATGCAAAAGGGAGTGCCAGTACGAGTGATACCTCATCGGCTGCTTTGGATGCAATGGTGACTGCGGCGTATGAGATAGCAAAAGTATCAGCGCCCGATCCCTGTTTTGGCTTGCCTGAACCCGAGGCTAAACGAGAAGGTGATTTGGATTTAGATTTGGATCATGCTTGGTCGATCACGCCAACAGAAGCCATTGAACAAGCCTTGGCATGTGAAGCGCGCGCGCTTTCTCTTGATGCTCAGATTGTTAATTCTGATGGTGTTGGGATCTCTACCTATCGCTTTTGTGTCGGTCATGCCGATACACAAGGTTTTGTAGGCTTGATGCATGCAAGTCGACATAATTTAAGTTGTTCATTGATAGCTAAAACATCCCAAACCTCACAAATGCAACGCGATTATGACTATACGACCGCGCGTAGTCCGAATGATATGATATCATGGGAAGATTTGGCTAAAAGTGCGGTCGCTCGGACAGTGAGTCGTTTAGGTGCGCGCAAACTTAAGACTCAAAAAGCACCTGTGTTATTTTCTTCTCGTTTAACAGGCGGGTTTATCGGATCGTTTATTAGTGCGGTCAGTGGCAGTCATTTATATCGTAAAAATTCCTTTTTGTTAGATAGTATCGGTCATTCTATTTTTCCTGAGATAGTCCAGATGTACGAACGTCCCTGGTTGTTACGTGGATTAGGCTCGGCTTTATTTGATGGTGAAGGAGTTGCCACCCGTCCTAATGTGATTATTGAAGACGGTATTCTCCAACAATATATACTCAGCTCTTATTCCGCGCGTAAATTGGGTTTGAAAACCACGGCCAATCAAGGCGGTGTGTTTAATTTAACGGTGGATGCCACCGCTGGCGACTTAGCCGATCTGCTTAAGCAGATGGACACGGGTCTTTTTGTTACAGAATTGATGGGACAAGGCGTTAATATTTTAACAGGTGATTATTCAAGAGGGGCAAGCGGGTTTTGGGTTGAGAAGGGCGAAATTCAATATCCTGTTGAAGAAATCACTATCGCAGGTAATTTGAAACACATGTTTCAACATATCGTATCGATTGGCACCGATGTGAATCCTAATAGCGCAACGCATTGTGGTTCGATATTGATAGATGAGATGATGATCGCAGGGGTGTAGATCTTCAGGATCGAGGTAGGGGGGGTAGCGTTAATGACGCTAATTGACTCGTCTCGGACTGGATCTCGGTTTGTCGAAAGTCCGATTACAATTTAACCCTTAATTTTTATCTCTAAAAGTAATACGGCCCTTGGTTAAATCGTAGGGTGTTAATTCTATTTTGACTTTATCGCCGGTTAAGATGCGTATGTAATTTTTACGCATGCGCCCAGAAATGTGAGCGGTGATGATATGTCCGTTTTCGAGCTCAACCCGAAACATAGTGTTAGGTAACGTATCAATGATGGTGCCTGACATTTCGATATGATCTTCTTTTGCCATGGTTTCTCTCAAATGGTTCAAACGCGCTGATTACAAACACTAAAACCGAACCGGTATTTTACCGATTCGGGTGTTTTCGGACTTAGAGCGACGGAAACGCTGGATTAAGCAGCCATAGCTTTAATTTTTGCAGATAGGCGGCTTTTAATTCTAGAAGCTTTATTCTTATGAACAAGGCCTTTGCTTACTGCTTTATCAATAATGGGTTGCGCGACAGTATACGCAGAACGAGCTGCTTCTTTATCACCAGACTCAACTGCCTTAACCACATGTTTAATATAGGTCCGATACATCGAACGAGCCGCCGTGTTGCGTTGGCGTAACTTGATGTTTTGACGCGCTCGTTTTATCGCTGACTTAATATTTGCCACAAAAATCTCCAGACTTACAACATAGTAACTGTCGTATATGATCCCTTGATTTGATGGGTTTGTCAAGTAGCAATTTTAGGATTGAAAATAGTGTGAGCGCGATAGCGTTAATGATACCATATTACGGATACGATGTTAGCAAGGATTCTCTGATGGTGACCCAATCATTTTATACGGTAACGGCTGAATACGCGGCTGCGTCAACGACTTTGATTTTGTTGAGCGCAGAAGCTTATGAGACGAAAAAAGATTTGTCCGCACACGATGAGCGTATCTTAGCGTCGGTGCAGTTTGGCGCAAAAATCGGAGAAATTGCGCTTGTATTTGATACGAACGGCGTACTCTGCAAAGTGTATATTGGCGCTGATCCAGAAAGGGATGATGTCGCCCTAGCGGCGGTAGTAATGAAATTACCCGTGGGGACCTATCATTCTGCTACCACCTTGTCGAATCGCGCGCTGGTTATGTGGGCATTGGCTCAATATCGGTATGATGCATTTCGAAAGGTGCGGGCCATGCCTCGCGTATTGGCGATTCACCCCGATAAATCCTTTGCCATTGCCGCTGAGGCGGATGCTATATTTTTAGTGCGAGATTTAATCAATGCACCCGGAAATATCATGGGCCCAGAGGAGATGGCTAATGTCGTGGATACGCTCGCTAAGACGCATCATGCGCACGTGCAACAATGGGTAGGTGATGAATTGCTAGGCAATAATTTCCCCGCTATTCATGCGGTAGGTCGTGCTTCGGCCCTTGCGCCGCGCCTCCTGATGCTGACCTGGGGAGATGAAACGCATCCGCGAGTGAGCTTGGTGGGTAAAGGGGTCAGTTTTGATTCAGGTGGTTTGGATCTGAAAAATGCAGCGGGCATGCGCTTAATGAAAAAAGACATGGGAGGAGCTGCTCAAGTTTTGGGCTTAGCGCAGTGGCTGATGACGATGCAATTACCTATTAGGTTACAAGTATTGATCCCAGCTGTGGAAAATGCAGTAGGTCCTGATGCGTATCGTCCTGGCGATATATTAACGATGCGGAATGGGATGACCGTCGAGATCGATAATACGGATGCAGAAGGACGCTTGATTTTAGCCGATGCGCTTGCAAAAGCCTGTGAATTTACGCCTGAGCTGTTGATTGATTTCGCAACGTTAACCGGTGCTGCGCGGATTGCGGTCGGAACGGAAATTTCCGCAATGTTTTGTAACGATGATGCACTAGCTAATGAGATCGTCGATTGGGGAACACGTGTGGCGGATCCTATTTGGCGTATGCCTCTATATCAAGGGTATCAAGCTTTGTTTGAATCCTCTATTGCAGATTTAGCTAACTCTTCGGCCTCTCCCTATGCAGGCGCCATCATCGCAGCATTATTTCTACAGAATTTTGTGCAAGAGGGCATCCCATGGATGCATTTTGATATCATGGCGTGGAACGTGAGCGCAAAACCCGGCAAACCAGAGGGCGGGGAGGCCATGGCTATTTTGGCAGTTGGGCATTATTTATTCAAGCGTTATGGACATGCGTAAGTACTGACACGTTACTATTTTAGACAGTATGTGTCTTTGGCTCTGTACCAGCCTTTCGATAACTTCGAAAATGTTCACGACCTCGAATTTTAGCGGGTTCATCGGCAGCCACAATTTCAATGACGCGTTGAAAGCGTGTGTAAAAAGCAGGAATGGTATCGGCAAGATTAAATAAAATATCGCTAAATCCACGCGGTTCCGTGCCGTAACCAATTTGAATCGGAGGCGGCGGCTCAGGACCTTCGCCTTGTAAATGATGCGGAATAAAGCTGTCGGGTTTGAAGGTCCATAATAACTCATCTAGCCCGCCTGCCTCTGTTTCATTGTTGCAATAGACAAATATGCGGTGTCCTTTTTGATAGGCTTTTTCAAGCAATCGACACGTGAATAATC
>CANNJG010000024.1 GCA_947504795.1 Legionellaceae bacterium | reverse complement strand
CTTCGCTCAGAATCGAATGAAACATTTACAGAAGTACATAAGCAACTCTTGAAAGTATTGGAAGAATTCGAAAAAGAGATTGAAAACATCGGAATTTCATTGCACTCCTCAGAGGATGAAGTAACAGCTGCAAATACGGCACTTGCTAAATATATTCAAGAACGAAATCAAATACTGGAAAAGGTTTATAACGAGTATCAGCATCATGTTGATGGTTATAATCTTGTATTGAATGTGTTTTGTATGCTTACACTCATTGGATTGATTGTCTTATTGTGTAAAAACATAGGGTGTCATGGGAGTAATTATGAACACTGGCAATTGTTTCAATTTGCAGATGAACATTTATCGCTAATTGATGCCTTGCGTGCATTAGGTGGCGTTAAGCTGGAGCCCTTCGTAGATGAAGATTCGGATTCAGAACTGGCGCTCAGCGAAGAGGAAGATGATTTAGAGTTTCACGATGCCATAGAAGGTCTTCTGCCCGACAAACCATCAACATGACGCCTTACGTGAATTAGGTGGCCTTAAGCTTGACCGCTTAGAAGTTGATTTAAACCGAGATTCGAATGTGGAGTGAGACCGAATGAGCGTTAGGCTTAATTGTCTGAAGAGGAAGATTCGGATTCAGAATTTCATGATGCCGGAGAACACTTGCAGAGAAAAGGTCTGGGGTGCGAATAGATTACGACTCTCTTTGAGCGTTGTGTTGACAGGGAGGCGAAGCAATTTGAGTGGGTTGTCTAGCCCATTCTTCAGGGGTATACAAGGCTAGACTGAGTGCATGTAATCCGGTTGTTAATTCTTGTTGTACGCTGTGATGAACCAGTTGGTGTCGAGCGACGCGGCTGAGTCCGATAAATTTCGATGCAACGATCGTTACTTTGAAATGAGATTCAGCACCCACGGGCACCCGATGAGTATTCGATTCGTCCATAATCTCCAAGACGCTCGGTTTTAGCGTTTCCGTTAGATTTTTTTTGATACGTTGATAACGAGTATCCATGTTAAAACACTTATAAATTTATGAGACGATAGAGTATACATCACCCCCAACTCGTTTTATACTCAATACCTTTAAATGCCCTAGGATTAAGAATGAAAAGCATCATAAGAGGATTCACATTAATAGAGTTGATGGTAACAGTCATGATTGTTGGTATTTTGGCGACGTGTGCCATCCCGGCTTATCGGCATTATGTGGTGCGTGCTCGAGTGACAGAAGGATTAACCCTAGCAACCAGTGCTAAATTAGTGGTAGCTGAAGCGCTACTGATGCACAGCGGTGAAGAACAGAATGTCATTGGCCAAGGATATCAGAGTCCTGCAGTCACCGAAAATGTAGCGTTTGTGCGAATTGACCATATGACTGGCGCTATTACGGTTGGATTTACAGCATTGGCGGGCGATGGCACGATTATTTTCCGGCCTAAAGTCTCGAAAGCAGGACAAATCAGTTGGAATTGCACGGATGGCACTTTAAAAGCAGTGTATCGACCTTCAATGTGTAAGTGATTCGTAATAATCAAAACCTCTGCGTGAATGGGTGCGCGCCTGCAACGTTCACGTAGAATTTCTATCACCCTTCCCAAGCAGGTAGTTTCTTTGGGGTCAACTTATTTTGCAATTGAACATAATCCGGTAAATTGTTGTGGTAGGGTGGGTAGGCTTCTCCTTGAATCAAAGGTAATAAATAGCGTCGACATTCCTCTGTAATCCCCATGCCATCAGCGCGAATAAACGATTCTGGCATTTTCTTTTCTTGATTGGCGACGTCAACTAATGGGACTTCTCCTAAAGACCAGCGATAGGGTTCGTCTTGCTCGCGGACTATAATCGGCATGATTGCATTTGCCCCCTGCAGGGCACGTTCAACCGCATGTTTACCTAATGCATAAGCTTGCTCGACATCTAAGGCGGAAGCAATATGTCTTGCAGAGCGTTGTAAATAATCTGCGACTGCCCAATGATATTTAAAGCGTAACTCGCGTTTGACGATTTGGGCTAACATCGGTGATACGCCGCCTAATTGAGCGTGTCCAAACGCATCGCGGACCCCGCTGTCGGATAGAAACTGACCGTGTTGATTTTTAATACCTTCAGAAGCCACGATGACACAATAGCCATAATTACGCACACATTCTGATACTTTTCTGAGAAAACGCTCTTCGTTAAAGGCGATTTCTGGAAATAAAATAATGTGGGGCGCCTCATGTGCATGTGTTCCTGCTAACCCTGCGGCAGCTGCAATCCAGCCGGCATGTCGACCCATGACTTCAAGAATAAATACTTTGGTTGATGTTGCTGCCATCGAAGCCACATCAAAGCTGGCTTCAAGCGTTGAAATTGCAATATACTTCGCCACAGAACCAAAGCCTGGACACGTATCGGTAAACGGTAGATCATTGTCTACGGTTTTGGGGATCCCAATACATGTCACTGGAAAATTTACCAATTGGCTATACTCTGCGACCTTATTTGCGGTATCTTGAGAATCCCCGCCACCATTGTAAAAAAAATAGCCAATATTATGGGCTTTAAAAACGTCGATCAGGCGTGCCAAGTCTGTGCCACTATTCGTAAGCTTATGACGGCAAGATCCAAAAGCTCCTGCGGGAGTATGAAGTAGCTTCGCGATAGCTGTATCGGTTTCTTGAGCCGTATCAATTAACGCTTCCTGCAACGCACCCACAATGCCATTTTGCGCGGCATAGACCGTACCAATAGCGGTGGGGTTCAAGCGCGCTGTCTGAATGACACCACATGCCGATGCATTAATAACCGCAGTGACCCCTCCCGATTGTGCATATAAAGCATTTTTAGTTGGCATACCTATTCCTCGATTGTCAGTCCTGATTCCGTGAGTACGGCGTCTATTTCTCGTATCACAGTTGTAAATTCTTGTTGAACGTCTTCAGCCTGCCCGGTTTTACGTAGTTTTTTTTCTAATTCTGACATGTGAAGTTGTAATCGAGCCACGCCACAAAAGCAACAGGCCCCGTGGATATAGTGGACTAATTTTTCTAAATTATCGCAGTCATTTGCAGCAAAGAGTGTTAATAATTCCTCGCGATTTTTGGATAATCCTGAAACAAGTTCAGTTAGAAATTCTTTCGCTAATTGTGGATTTCCAGATGCTTTTTCGACACATAGTGACCAGTTGATTGCGGCTTCTTGTTTTAACTCTGTGAGTTGCAGAAGATGGGTCAGTAATAAGCGTTCATGGATAGGTTTTTGTAAACATAAATTAATTCCAGCGTGCAAAAGTTTAGCCTGATGGATATCGTGGCCATTAGCTGAAATCAGGATAATTGATGTCGTTGTATTGCGCATTGAAGCGTGACGGATATGAGTTGCGACTTCTAATCCGCTATAGTTGGGCATATGTTGATCTAACAAAAGCGCTGAATACTGAGTTCGGTCACAAGCGCTAATGGCTTCTGCGCCATCATTGACCGCATCAATTTGTGCCCAGTCTTGAAGCAATGACTGGAGTAAGCGTTGACTGATAGAATGGTCATCTGCGATTAATAGGCGCATCCTTCGGTTTTTTAGTTGCTGGCGCAGTTGCCCTAATGTGGGGTGATAACTCGAATGGACCAGGCGCGTTTCATCCAAGGCAACTGGGAGATGAGCAACCATGATAGCGTGTTGATGATCATTCGGCACAAAGCAGGGCGCCTGTGGTTTGTGTATCTGAATAACTTCGTTTAATTTTTGTAAATTGATCGGTTTAAATAAGAGTGCTTGGGAACCCAGCGCTTCGTAGTCAGGGATAGACGATTTTGAGACCAATACGAAGGGAATTGTTTGACTACGCATTAAGTGGCTAAGTTGCGCTTGAGTAGCAGGATTCACAGCAATAAACGCCAAATCGCAGCCAGGGTGTTGTGTCAAGGTAAACCGTAAGTTGGCAATCGACCCGACAGCTAGACAATCAACGCCCAGGTAGCCTAAACCTGTAGATAACGCTTCAAGATGGAGAGGGCTATCATCAAAGCAGAGTGAGGTGATGGGTTTGACGTTGTGAGTCTGATGTTTTTCAATCTCATAGGCCATTAATTTATCTAATGTAAGCTGAACAGTAAACAGAGCGCCTTTGTTCGATTCTGATTGAATGGTGATGTGTCCCCGCATGTGTTCAACCAATTTTTTACAAATCAGTAAGCCTAACCCCGAACCGCCTTGGCGTCGTGTGGGTGCAGCATCGATTTGATGAAAAGCGTGAAATAAGGTGGCTTGATCCTTTTCAGAAATGCCAATACCCGTATCACTTATTGCAAATGAGAGGACATAGTGTTGCGCGAATTCTTCCTGGATTTCCGTACGAATGAGGACGTAACCCGTATCAGTAAATTTAATAGCATTGGCAATGAGATTGGTAATAATTTGTTTAATTCGCCATGGATCTCCGATCACTGTTTTAGGGATGTTGATCGCCGCAATTGCAATAAGATCAATTCCTTTTTGATGCGCATTCGGTGTGAGCAAAGCAATGACTTCATCAATACATGCTCGTAAATTCAGGGGAATTGATTCCGTATATAGTTTACCTGCATCGATTTTTGAATAATCTAAAATGTCGTTAATAATCATTAATAAGTCTTGAGCAGAGGCTTGAATGGTTTTCACATAATCTAGTTGCAGGCTATCTAATTTTGTTTCTAATAAGACATTGGCATAGCCAATTACACCGTTCATAGGGGTGCGAATTTCGTGACTCATATTGGCAAGAAACGCTGACTTTAATCGAGTCTTTTCTTGAATTCTCTTGTTTTCTAAGCCTAATTCAATATTAGTAACTTCTAACTGTTCTAAACTTTGTTGGAGATCCTGAATGGAGACCTCCACTTGTTGGTTGAATTCTTTGGATAGCAATAGATATTGTTGCTGTAGTTGCGCGCAACCCTGCTCAATAATACCCAGTTCACCGCCATGAATGGGGGTTAATTCCATCGCTAAATCATTACGCAGAATACGTTCCATATGTCGGCGGAGTCGCTGTAGCGGTTTTACAATATTTTTTGATAAAAAATAATGAGCTATTAGTCCAATAAGAAAGCATAAAAACACAATCCCTAATGTGGTTGTCAGCAATTCATAATGTTTAATCAGCAGGAATTTGCGGTCCAGATCCAGATAAATCCAGCCACGAGTTTGGAGATGTTGGGTCATGGCTAGTTGTGTGATCGGTAGCGTAAATTGGACTGAGTAGGCTGAAATGTGGGGGAGACCGCTTTCTCGACGTTGATGGGACGTCAGAAAAAGAGCAGGTTGAAGGCCGCGATACGCAGATATATTTCCGTGTATATCATAAAAAGCCACACTTTTGATTTCAGGGTTTAGATTGACGCTGTCTAGGAGCGTTTGTAAGGATTCGGAAGGATGTGTTTGTTGTTGTAATTGCGCCAACATCAGCATTTGACTGAGATAAGCTTTACCAATTCGAAGAATATGTTGTTTTGCACTGTGTTGATATTGGCATTCATATATCATGGTCAATAATACGGCTAAACACAACATAGGAATAAGAGTAATGATTTTGAGCTGATCTCTAATCTTTAGATGTTTCACACAGGCTTACCCGCAGGGTCTTCAAGTGTGCTAGTATACCTTACGAATTTCGAATTGAGAATGGAGATTTACATGCAAGTTCGAACACGATTTGCGCCGAGTCCTACTGGGTTTTTACACGTCGGTGGGGTGCGAACGGCACTGTATTCTTGGTTATTTGCGAGACATCATCAAGGACAATTTTTATTACGCATGGAAGATACCGACCAAGAGCGATCCACCCCAGCGTCTATGGCTACTATTGTGGAAGGAATGCAATGGTTAGGGTTAAACGCGGATGAAGCGGTGGTATTTCAAACGCAACGCTATCCGCGCTATCAGCAGGTTATTGAACAGTTATTGCAAAACGATAAGGCGTATCGCTGCACGTGCAGCCCAGAACGTTTAGAAACCTTACGCGAACAGCAGCTCGCCGCAAAAATGAAGCCGCGTTATGATGGTCATTGTCGTGAACAGAAGGTTATCGGAGAAGACGGTTCGTTTGTGGTGCGCTTTCGGAATCCGCAACAGGGCAAGGTTATTTTTCAAGACCAGGTATACGGCGAAATTTCGGTCGATAATCAAGAGTTAGACGATCTCATTTTAATTCGATCCGATGGACATCCTACTTATAATTTTGCGGTCGTTGTGGATGATTGGGATATGCAAATAACGCATGTGATTCGTGGTGATGATCATATCAATAACACACCTCGCCAAATTAACTTGTACCAGGCGCTGCAAGCACCGATCCCGGTGTTTGCGCATTTACCGATGATTCTAGGCGAGGATGGTAAACGTTTATCGAAACGTCATGGTGCCGTCAGTGTTTTAGAATTCAAAGACTCTGGATTTTTACCGCATGCGTTGTTGAATTATCTGGTGCGGCTGGGCTGGTCACATGGGGATCAAGAGATTTTTAGCCTTGAGGAAATGATTGCAAAGTTTGATCTGCGCGCGGTAAGTCGAGGGGTATCTGGGTTTAATTATGATAAATTGTTGTGGTTGAACCAGCATTATATTAAACATGATCCCGTGACCGAGGTGGCAACAGCATTAGTTTGGCATTTTCAGCAAGCAGGGATTGATACGTCTCAAGGTCCTTCATTGGAAGCGGTGGTTGCGCTTCAAGCCGAACGAAGTAAAACCTTAGTTGAGATCTATGAAAAAAGTCGTTATTTTTATGAAGATACGTTAGCGTATGATCCTGAGGCCGTGGCAAAACACCTGACAGACGCATCCTTGGCGTTATTGAGCAGGTTGAAACAGCGACTCCAAGGGCTAGATAATTGGCAGCGCGGACCGATCCACGAATGTTTGGCGGCGTTAGTCAAGGCAGAGGCCATTGGTTTTGCGCAGTTAGCTCAGCCTCTTCGTGTGGCGATGACAGGAAGTACGATGTCACCTTCCATTGATGCAACGTTGGAGCTTATCGGAAAAGCCCGTGTGCTAGACCGTTTGCAGCGTCTTTTTTGAAGAGAATAGATTGAGGATGACTATGTTAGTAACGTTTCGAACAGATGCACATGAATCTATCACATTTTTTGGCGAAGTTGCGATACGTCTGTTAAAAATGATGGGGCATTCTGGCGCCTTGCCAGGTGCAATCCTTGCGCAGGATGTTCCTGCAGCTTTAGCGTGTTTGATGAAAGCAGTAGCAGCTGAAAAACCGCATGCCGTAGAATCTAACCAAGAAGACAGTGCCGCGTCTGCAGTCAGCCTCAGGCATCGGGCTTTGCCATTAATTGCCTTATTAGAAGCGGCTGTTGCACATGAGGATGATGTGTTGTGGTCCTGAGATCAAAGACAGTGCGCGGATAAATTGTTAGGGATTTTTCAACTGCTGCAACATCAATGTCGCTGCATTCTGCTCAGCTTTTCGACGTGTTTCCCCGCGGCCTTCTGAAGACATATTTAATTTGGGTATCTGACAAGTTGTGTGAAAGACTTGCTCATGTTCATCGCCTATGACTTGTTCGACCGTGTAAATAGGCAAAGGTAATTTGTGTGCTTGCAGATGCTCTTGCAATTGCGTTTTCGCATCTTTTAGATTGGCATCCAGAGCCTCCTCGAGGAGTCTATCATTGTATAAGCCTAGAATAACACGTTCGGCTTGGACTAAATTACCGTCTAAAAATATCGCTGCAAATACCGCTTCTAGCGTATCCGCTAAAATCGAACGTCTTCGAAAACCGCCACTTTTGAGTTCGCCTTGTCCTAAAAACAGGTAGCTTCCCAAGTCTATTTCTAAGGCGATATCAGCTAACATATCGCCTTTGACTAAAAAGGCGCGCAAACGGCTCAGTTGTCCTTCGGATTGTTGCGGATAACGACCAAATAAAGAACAAGAAATGACCATATTCAAAATAGAATCACCCAAAAATTCTAGACGTTCATAATTTTTTTCACCAGCGCTGCAATGGGTAAGCGCTTGGATTAGATAGGATTCATTCGTAAAGGTATAGCCTAAACGCTGACACAGTCGAGCAATCGGTTGACGCATGCACATCTCAATTAATAATACGGCCTAGACGTTTCCAACGAATAGTCCATTGTTTATTGTCCCAACTCATCCAAGTGAGCATGGCTTTTCCGCGAAGATAGTTATCGTTAACAAATCCCCAATAACGACTGTCCGCGGAGTCGTCACGATTATCGCCCATCACAAAATAACTATTAGGGGGGACGGTAATTTCAAAATCAACGCCTGAAACGTCAGCGCGTCTGTATATAGCATGTGTCACCCCATTGAGATGTTCACGGTACTCGGCAACTGGATTGCCAGAGCTTTCGTCGGTTGTATACTGCACAAAGTCTTGTTTGGCTTCTTGTCCGTTGACGGTCAAAATTTTATGCTGGTACTGGATGACATCGCCGGGGACCCCAATCACACGTTTAATAAAATCTAACTTTGGGTTCGGTGGCCAGCGAAACACGACAATATCTCCTCCCTTCGGTGATTGAATCGCTAATACCTTTTTTTCAAAAACAGGTAAGCGTAGGCCATAAATAAATTTATTTACGATCAGAAAGTCACCCACTAAAAGCGTGGGTTCGAGGGATCCTGAAGGGATGCGAAACGGTTCCAATACAAAGGATCGAATGAGCAACACTGTGAAAAATATTGGGAAAAAGGAGCGGGCATACTCTACCCAACGTGGCAGCTTTTTACCATGTTTTCTTTTTTTGGCCAACACGAAGATATCTAACAGATAGATAGCCCCCGTAATCACCGATACAGCAAGTAAAAATAATGCAAAATTCATCGTTGGTATCCTTATTTTTTGTGATCTGCTTGAAATACCGCCATGAAAGCTTCTTGCGGAATCTCAACATGACCCACTTGTTTCATCCGTTTTTTGCCTGCTTTTTGTTTCTCTAATAATTTACGTTTGCGACTCACGTCTCCACCATAACATTTAGCCGTCACGTTCTTACGTAGCGCTTTCACAGATTGTCGTGCAATAATATGTCCGCCCAAGGCGGCCTGTATTGCCACATCAAACATTTGTCTGGGAATCAGTTCTCGCATTTTGTCTGTTATGGCGCGGCCGCGATGTTGCGCCGCAGTGCGATGTACAATCACGGACAAAGCATCCACGCGCTCATTGTTGATCAGGATATCCATTTTTACCAAATCTGCTTCTTCAAAGCGAATAAAATTATAATCCAAAGAGGCATACCCACGACTCACCGATTTTAATCGGTCAAAGAAATTCGAGACAACTTCGCTCATGGGTATGTCATACGTGACCGACACTTGGCGTCCACTATACATCATAGCGATTTGAACGCCGCGGCGTTCGATACACAGGGTGATAATCGAACCTAGGTAGTCTTGAGGGACTAAAATATTGGCTCTGACGATTGGTTCAAACATCGTTTGAATGGTTTGTACAGGTGGTAATCGCGAGGGATTATCGATGTAATGTGTCTCACCTTTGGTATCAATAATTTTATAAATCACAGTAGGTGAGGTGGAAATCAATTCGAGATTATATTCTCGTTCCAAGCGTTCTTGCACAATTTCCATATGCAACATACCGAGAAATCCACACCGAAATCCAAAGCCTAGTGCTTCAGAGGATTCAGGTTCGTAAAATAAAGAAGCGTCATTTAAACTCAATTTCGCTAACGCTTCGCGAAACGCTTCAAAATCCTCAGAGCTGATCGGAAATAGCCCCGCATAAACTTGAGGTTTAACCCGTTTAAATCCGGGGAGAGGCGATGAGGCCGGATTCTTTTCTAGGGTGAGGGTGTCGCCTACCGGTGCGCCTTGAATTTCTTTGATGCCCGCAATCACATAGCCGACTTCACCGGCCTTTAGAGATTCAGTTGGCGTGCGTTTGGGTGTGAACACACCGACTTGATCCACAATGTGGCTTTTCCCTGTGGACATGACTTGCATTTTTTGTCCTGGCTGGAGGGTGCCATGCATAATGCGCACTAACGACACCACGCCTAGGTAGCTATCAAACCAAGAGTCGATGATTAATGCTTGCAACGGGGCATCTAGTTCTCCTTGAGGCGGACGAATGCGGATGACGATGGCTTCTAATACATCCTCAACACCGAATCCTGATTTAGCAGATGCGCGAATCGCATCATGGGCATCGACACCAATGATGTCTTCGATTTCAGCAATAACCCGTTCAGGTTCGGCCTGCGGTAAATCAATTTTATTCAGTACTGGCAATACGTCTAAGGATTGATCGATAGCGGTGTAACAAACCGCCACGGTTTGCGCTTCAACCCCTTGCGCGGCATCGACGACTAGGATAGCGCCTTCACAGGCAGCCAACGAGCGCGAGACTTCATAGCTGAAATCAACATGGCCTGGTGTGTCAATGAAGTTGAGGAGATAGGTTTTGCCATCGCGGGCTTTAAAGTGAAGCGATACGCTTTGTGCTTTAATGGTTATGCCGCGTTCGCGTTCGATGTCCATGGAGTCTAGCACTTGCGCTTCCATTTCGCGGTCGCTTAATCCGCCGCAACGTTGAATAAACCGGTCTGCCAGAGTTGATTTGCCATGGTCGATGTGTGCAATAATCGAGAAATTGCGAATTAGAGACAAGTCACTCAAGGGTAGTTACCAACTTAAAAGGAACCCATTCTAGCTGATGGAGGTAACGAGAGTAAAGGGTACCATTGCATTTGGTTCTTTAGTTATTGCCGATTTTATTTCCGGCGACTCTTTTACCACGGTTTGTATGGATTTTATGCGAAAAAATAAAGCAGGACTTATGCAGGGCAAGCCGACTGCCATAATAAAAATATTTTGGACAATAGAAAATAACCTATACGTGATGAGCATAATTCATATTTGATTCGGTTGGGTTAAGATGAATAGTTAAAAAGTGGTTCAACTTTTGATAAATCAGTCATTCCCACGCAGGCGGGAACCCATGGTTGCTTTAGCAGAGGGGCCTCTACGAGGATATATCCCCGCCTTCGCGAAGTTGACAAATTGCGGTGATTTGCGGATCACAAATAGGATGATTTAATCTTTTGTGGTGAAATGTAGCTGGGCTATCCGTGAAATCATGACCATTTTAGGAATGTTTCAAAGCTCGCGAGCAAGGGACTTCAAGAAAACCTCATTTTTTTAAACGAAACACTGGATAATCATCGATAGTTGTTGAATAATCCAACATTATAAGTAGTGAGGGAGATCGAGGGTGTTGCGAATTATAAACTGGTTGATTGCAGGATTTTTTTTGGTGGGGATGCAAACCCTGCAAGCGGACTCCGCTTTATTAAAGCAACAAACTGTCCAATCCTTTATTCATGACCTCGTAAAGACGGATCACTTTGATCGTCGTCAGCTGCAAATTATTCTGTCTTCTGCTGTATTCCAACCGCAAATTATTGAATCGATCCAGCGTCCCTATGAAAAGAAAAACTGGGATGTGTATCGATCAGTTTTTTTAACGCCAGAACGTTTGCAAAAAGGGCTGGAATTTTGGAAGCGTAATCAGAAAGCGCTTGCGCAAGCGGAACAGGATTATGGGGTGCCCGCTGAAATGATTGTTGCGATTCTTGGCGTGGAAACCTTATACGGACAACGCCAAGGCCAGTACAGAGTACTCGATGCGCTGACGACCCTAGCGTTTTACTACCCACCTCGGGGAAACTATTTCAAAAAGGAATTACGCGAATTTTTGTTATTGTGCCGTGAGCATCATGTGGCAGCAACCGCATATAAAGGATCTTATGCGGGAGCGATGGGCGTACCCCAATTTATGCCGAGCAGTTATCGAACCTTTGCGGTTGGCTATCAAGGGGCCCAGCACCCGAATTTGATGAGTGAAGATCACGATGTCATTACCTCCGTTGCCAACTATTTTAAACAACACGGTTGGTTGCCAAAACAAATGGTGGTTGAAAAGGCATTGGTGGCAAATAAAGCCTCTCAGACCGTGGCTATGAACAGTAAATCCCCCAATTATCCGTTTGTCGCCTTGTTGAAAGCCGGGGTGAAACCCGAAGCTTCGATGATGGCCCATCCTCATCAAGCAGGGCTCTTGGCCTTGACAACGGAAATAGGTCCGGAGTATTGGTTAGCGTATCCGAATTTTTATGTGATTACTCGTTACAATACTAGTCCTCAATATGCGCTCGTTGTTTATTTATTGTCGAAATCCTTGCGTCAGCATTATAGCTCGCATACAGTATAACAATAATGCCATAGGTTGTGATCGTTGTTTTGATCACAACGGTTAAGGCTAATGATAGATAGGATTCAATGTGCTGACTTGGTTAATCTTTGTAAAACAAAGTAGTGAGGATGCGTTATTGAGTATCCGTTTAGATCCCAATGGTCATGTGGATCAGCCCCTAAAAAATCGTAGCGCAGCAGAAATCAATGCCTTGCAATCGCAGGCTAGGACACTCATCGTACTCCCCAGCGAATGGTCTAGCTTTTTGGAGTTAACCTTACCCTGGTTAGTTGAGCGCAAAGCTCGAGAAGCCTTGCCATTTGCATTAGAGGATCATTTGGCGCAACCGGTAACGCAACTGCATTTTGCAATTGATCGTGCTTACTATCAGAATAATAGCTATTTAGTCGTGACGATTCAAAAACAACGCCTTCAAGCGTGGATGCAGCGCCTCAAAGAATGGGGGATTGCTTATGATGCAATAACCCTTGATTGGTTTGCCTTGTCTTCCGACGAAGCTTGTGCCAGCGAGAATGGCTTTTTAGTGCGTTCGGCCGAGTATAACGGAGCCGTGAGTTTTGATGTATGGGAAGGGTTCCCGCATGATTGGGCGAAGCCCTTACAGTGGATAACTTGTCAAGATAGCGCAGAAAGCAAACCTATGCCTTTGTCCACTCCCTATGCTGGTTCGTATTACCAATGGCTAGCTGAGCGATTATTTACGAACAAATTCATCAATTTGTGTCAGGGAGAATTTCAACATGACACGCGAATGACACAAGTGAAACGCTGGTATCGATGGTCAGGAATCCTTGCAGGTATTTGGTTTTTGGGTTTTTTGAGTCTCCATGCAGGCTTGTCACTGATGTTGTCTCATCAAAACGCACAATTAGATCAACACATTGCAAAGGTGTATCACGCGTTTTTTCCAGAAGCACGCCAGGTTGTCAGTCCAAAAACACGTGTCATGCAATTAATTCAAAAAAATCAGACAGGGCATGATGTGGTCTTGTGGACATTGCTTGCAAAATTATCGATGGTTTTAGGACAGGCACACCCGCTGACCGAAGTGCAAACTCTGCACTTTCAAAATCAGGTGGTTACCGCAACCTTGGTGTGCGCTAGTTTTTCTATTTTGGAAAAAATTGAAGCACAGTTACAACAGTCGCAGGTTCATGTGCATCAACTATCAGCAGCTACTGAAGCGAAACAAGTGGTGGCGAAATTGGAGTTGTCCCTTTGAAAGCATACTGGAATCAGCTCAGTGAGCGTGAACAAGTTTTAGTAGGATTGGGCGGTATTGGCGGGTTAGCCTTACTTTTTTACCTGCTTATTTATGCTCCGCTGGTTTCGGCGGTGGAAGAAAGAAAAGCCGCATGGATTGATAAAAAAACAACGTTACAATGGATGCAGCGAGCACAACAAACGTATACCCATGAGCAGCCTCCCATTCAGGTAACCGCGGCGACGTTGTTATCGGTCTTAACTGAGCTCTTGAGTCATGTGTCGTTCCAGCGATTTCCATATCAACTGGAGCAGACCAGCAGCGGAGACATTCAACTGACCTTCGACGCAGTGCCCTATAATCTTTTTGTGTCTTGGTTACAAGCACAATCGAAGCACTATACGTTAGTTATTAAGAGTTTATATCTGAGTAAAACCAATACACCAGGTGTCGTTAAAGCGGCAGTGGTCTTCACGGTTGAATCCTGACCGAATTGAAGGGTCTTCAACCGTTGTCAATGCGTTACTGTAAACAGATCGCTTCGATATGCCCAGAATGCCTGAGCAGAGGTTACGAGTTTGCTAAACCTTTGCGTGTTGTGTTCGCATTCACAAGAGCGCTTGCACCGACGCGCAAGGGGTAATTAGGATCATCTTTCAATGCCACGCGAACCGTAAATCGCTGCATCACTTTAACCCAGTTTCCAGTTGCATTCTGTGCAGGTAATAATGAAAAAGTATTACCGCTAGCGAAGCTGATACTTTGAATTTCACCTTCGTAAGTATGATCGTACATGTCTAGGGTGACTTTTACTTTTTGCCTGGGTTTGAGTCGGCTTAATTGAGATTCTTTAAAATTAGCATCGACCCACCAATTTGAATTATCGACCAATCCGAATAAACGTTGTCCGGCCGAGACAACCTGCCCGGTTTGTAAGTTCAACTCACTGATATAACCCGACACCGGAGCCGATAGTAGCGTGTAAGAAGTGGTGCGCTTTGCATTTTGCATTTCTACTTCGGCTAGGTCAATTTTAGATTTCGCCATCTGCGATTGAATAGTCGCTTGTTGCAAAACAACTTTGGCTTGATCAAAAACATGTTGTGCAATGTTTCTATCATTAACAAACTTCTGCATCGATTGTTGAGAACCGGCTTTGTCATGAAATAAATTGGTATACCGTATGGCCATTTGGTTTGTATAGGTATAATCTGATTGGGCTTTATAGACATCAGATTGTGCATTCGTCATTTGTTGATCAGCGGTCAGTGAGGCTTGTTTTGCCATTAAAATATCCAATGTGGCTTGTTCTAGCATGGGGCTATAGTCAGCCGGGTCTAACTCCAACAATAACTCTCCTTTATTTACAAACTGATTATTTTTGACGTATATTTTTTTAATAGTGCCATTCACCTTCCCAGTGATATTAATGAGCGGGGCATTCACATAAGCATCATCTGTGCTGGGGTAATATTTTTTATATATGTAATACCCTGTAATTAAAAGTACCGCACCCAAGATAACGCCAATACTTGTAATCATACGTCCTGGCGTAAATTTGATATCGATAACGTTAGCTTCTGCTTCCATGTTTTATCCCCTAATTTTTTTTAATGAGATTAATTTAAGATATCCCGCGTAACATAGGGATTTAGACATCATTACTAAGCTGTTTTGCTCCTCTTCAGGTGGCTGTAATACGAAGGGTAGCCAGAACAAACAGAGTATTATAATTCCAGTACTGTAAAAAATATCAAGATAGCTTAACAATGCGCTTTGAACTAATACCTGCATATTTGCAACCGCAATTTTCATGTCATCGGGTATACCTACTAAATTTTGGACCCACCAACCGTACCCATTAGCATAAGGTGAGACTTTAGCGGCCAGATCGTGGTAACAAACGTTGAATTGATAAGACACCGAGGTTGCTGAAGCAGAATTTCCTATGCAAACGCCAAATGTTCGAAAAAAATTGAAAATACCTGAAGCATCCTCGCGTTCACTAGGCGTTATGCCCACATTACATAATTGTAAGAGTGGAATAAAAATCCCCATCATTCCAATTCCTTGCAAAACGGTGGATACGATGATTTGTTCAAAACTGGGCACGGGGCTACTATGACCTATCATGATGCTGCCAGAAGCAAAGATAAGAAACCCTATCAGCATGGTTTCCCTTGATCCTATAATATTTGAAAGTAAAGCGGCAATAGGTGCGGTTAATATCACAATAACGCCTCTAGGACTTGTGATATATCCCGCGGTATCAACAGGATAATTGTAAATCTGTTGTAACATTGTTGGATAATAAGCTGTGCCTGCTGTACCAATAACACTGATAGCGAATACGACAAAGATATTCAAAAGGAAGTTTGAATGTCGCAAATTAAATAGCCCAAAATTAATTACAGCCGACCCTAAGCATCCTAGCCAAACGAAAAAAAACAACGATACCATGGAGATTGTAAATATAATAAGCATGGTCATTGAGCTGAACCAACCATGGCTATTTCCCTGGTCTATAAAGTACTCTAAGGCTCCAACGCCAAGTGCCATTAATGCAAAGCTGGTATAGGCAACCTTTACTTTTTGGGGTTCGTCGCGCTCCATAAACAGTACTACAAGCACAAAACCAGCCATACATACAGGCACGTTGACAAAAAATATGAATCTCCAATTTAATTCGGCTGTCAAAAATCCACCCAAAACACTCCCTAGAATAGGGCCTAGAACGATAATCCCTCCAAATATAGTTAACATGGGCTTTGCTAGCGGGGTACCACTAAACGTTTTTTCAACATAAGCCTGCGCAATGGAGGGCAGGAATGCCCCCCCTATACCTTGGATAATTCTAAAAAAGACCATTTCAGGTAAGGTTTGTGCAAGTCCACATAAGACAGACGCAATACAAAACACACCAGAAGTCACTAAGACCAAGGCGCGCATACTAAACTTTCGAACCGCAATCCCTGTCAAGGGAGTAAAAATTGCAGCCGCAACAATATAGCCGGTAGACACCATAGCAATATTGTCTAAATTGGTGTTCAACGAACTCATCATTTGGGGAATGGCAACCGATACAATTGATATGTCGACCATTTCTGCGAGTGCTAATAATGACAATGCATAGCTGACGATAGCGCGTGGCTCTAACCAAATAGATTTTTTCATGCCTATCGTTCTCCTTACTATTTACCATAAATCAATGCTTGAAAGTAGCCATTGAATTCCTTTCTTTTTTTTATGAGGTTGACAGGTTGATGCATTTTTTTGTTGGCACTTATTGCCGACTTTTGCCCCACCACCCAATTGCAAATACAAATCAACGATACTTAACATTTGTGTTTGTTTTTGCTGATTCAGAACGGCTTCTTGCATATCGCGATTGAATTTGTTTAGTAGGGTATCCGAGTAGGCAATGGCGCCCTGATGATAACGGATATTGCCCAATTGATATTGTTTTTGGGATTTTTCAAATGCGACCAATTGCAATTGATAACTTTGATTGACTCGGTGATGTTTAGAAATAGCATCATCAATTTGTTCGAAAGCATGCCGAACGGTGCCTAAGTAATTGTAATATGCACCATATTTCGCAGTTTGAGCCTTTTTAATATCACTGTAGATGGTGCTAAAGGCAATAAGTGGCTCAGCAAAACCAATTTGACCTAGAATAAAGTCAGTGTAAAGATGGAATCCCCTGTAAATCGTCAATTCAAAAGGGCCTAGGTAGCCCGCAAGGTCCAAGGTTGGGAAGAATTGGGATGTTGCCTGTGCAATGGTAGCATTATAAATTTTTAACTGATATTCAGCCGCTAAGATATCTGGGCGCGTTTTGACGGCATCTGCGGGCACATAGATTGGAATAACGCCATTTGCATTGATGTCATCAAAGCTTTTATAGACTTTCACAGGGCCAGGATTTTCATTGACCAAGGTATGGATACTATTTTCAGCAGCAGTGATACTGTGTTTGATCATCGGTATTTCTTTTTGAACAAGCGCCACATCCTGTTCAATTCCAGCAATTTCCATATCAGACAAAGCGCCATTTTT
>CANNJG010000023.1 GCA_947504795.1 Legionellaceae bacterium | reverse complement strand
TCGCTAAAAAATTCATTTATCAAAAGCTTCTCAAAAGAAAAAGCTTCCGTACAAATTGTCACGGCACTCCATGAGATTAACTTAAACCTAAAAGATGGGGACAGGCTGGGCATCATGGGGCCCAATGGTGCGGGTAAATCCACCCTCCTTCGTGCTATCGCAGGCGTTTACCAACCGAGCATAGGCCACATCGATGTCAAAGGTAGCATCGCGTCCTTGATCGATATTTCTTTAGGTATGGATATGGAGGCGACCGGTTATGAAAACATTCGTATGCGCGCCATCATGATGGGCATGAAACTCAAACAGATTAAACTCATCGAAGAAGAGATTGCCGACTTCACCGAGTTAGGCGAGTTTTTAGAGTTACCGGTTCGCACCTACTCCACCGGTATGCACATGCGTTTAGGTTTTGCGGTGTCGACGACGGTGCCTGCAGATATTATTCTGATGGACGAGTGGCTGAGTGTGGGAGACAGTGACTTCTTAATCAAGGCCGAAAAAAGACTGCATGACTACATTCAAAAATCTTCTATCCTGGTCATTGCGTCTCACTCGGAAGATCTTATTTCAAAACTCACGAACCAAACTTTACGCTTAGAACATAAAGCGTAAGTCGCTTTTAACTAAAGTAGTTTGCCTCTTTAAAAGAAACTGCGGCACTATCTTTAGAAGATAGAGATACCTCTTGCATGGGCCAATCGATACCAATCGTTTTATCGTCCCAAAGAATGGATTGCTCATGTTCTGGGCTATAAAAATCTGTGGTCTTGTATAAAAATTCTGTGGTGTCGGATAATGTTAAAAATCCGTGTGCAAAACCTTTTGGGATCCAGAGTTGTTTTTTATTGTCGCCTGATAATATTTCGCCGACCCATTGACCGAATGTGGGTGATGATTGTCTTAAATCAACCGCGACGTCAAAGACTTCACCCTGAATCACGCGAACTAACTTACCTTGTGCCTTGGGTGTGAGTTGGTAATGAAGTCCTCGCAATACACCCTTCACTGACTTCGAGTGGTTGTCCTGCACAAAATTTATTTTTTTACCTATCGCTTCTTCAAATTTATTCTGATTAAAGCTCTCGTAAAAGAATCCCCTGTCATCACCAAACACTTGGGGCTCGATGAGCAATACGTCAGGAATATTTAACGGTGTGACCTTCATGTGTTACAGAATTTTTTCTTTTAAGACACGTTGGAGATACTCGCCGTATCCGTTTTTAGATAAGGGTGCCGCTAATTTTTCTAACTGAGATGCGTTAATCCAACCTTGACGGTAGCTGATCTCCTCAGGGCAACTTACTTTCAAGCCCTGACGATTCTCGAGTGTCGCAATAAACTGGCTTGCTTCTAGAAGTGAATCATGTGTGCCGGTATCGAGCCAGGCGTAACCGCGGCCCATAATCTCGACGTTGAGTTTTTCTTTTTCCAAATAGAGTCGATTAAGATCTGTGATCTCTAACTCACCTCGGGCAGATGGCTTTAAACTTTTTGCCATCGCGACCACATCTTTATCGTAAAAGTAGAGTCCTGTCACCGCGTAATTTGATTTTGGATTTTTTGGTTTTTCTTCTAAGGACAATACTTTATTAGTTTGATCAAATTCCGCTACACCATAACGCTCAGGATCGTGCACGTGATATGCAAACACAGTCGCACCATCAGATCGTACCATCGCATTACCTAACAGCTCATTAAAGTCATGGCCGTAAAAAATGTTATCACCTAAAACGAGTGCCGATAAATCATTACCCACAAATGTGTCGCCTAAGATAAACGCCTGCGCTAAACCATCGGGGGACGGTTGCACCTTATATGAAATATTAAGACCCCACTGACTACCATCACCGAGTAAAGATTCGAAGCGAGGTGTGTCATCCGGTGTCGAGATAATCAAAATGTCTTGAATGCCCGCTAGCATTAAAGTGCTAAGCGGATAATAGATCATGGGCTTATCGTATACGGGGAGTAGTTGTTTTGAGATGCTCTGCGTCACGGGATACAAACGTGTACCCGATCCACCCGCGAGAATGATGCCTTTTCTTTTTTGTATGTTCGCCAATTAAATAATTTCCTTTAAGACCCTTTTAACTTCCGACTCCCAATGCGGCAATTCTAGCATGAAGGTCTTTTTCAATTTCTCTGTATTGAGCCTAGAATTTAAGGGTCGCTTGGCAGCGGTGGGATATTCTGATGTTAGTATCGGGTGAATTTTATCGGGCGCACATTTTACTTTTACATTTAATTTCATGGCCTCACTTGAAATCAAACTTGCGTATTGATGCCAATTGGTTTCACCATCATTTGTGACGTGATATGTTCCGTAGTCATTAAAATTCTTATTTTTTAAAATTCCGTCCACAATCTTCAACGTCACGTCAGCTAACATCAAACTTGACGCAGGACTCCCCCATTGGTCACCCACGATGTTGAGTGATTCTTTGTCAGTAATTAGACGCAGTATCGTCTTTAAAAAATTATTACCGTGACTACCAAACACCCAACTCGTCCTTAAAATAATATGCTTTGGATGTTTGCGAATTTTTTCTTCGCCATCATTTTTTGTTTTACCGTAGACGGATTGTGGATTCGTTTTGTCAGTCTCAACGTAGGCATCTTTTTTTAATCCATCAAACACATAGTCCGTTGAAAAATGTACCAACGGAATATCTAACTCCGCTGCCTTGTCCGCTAAAACTTCGGGAGCTAATGTATTAATTTGGTATGCGAGTTCAGGTTCGGACTCGGCCTTATCGACCGCGGTATAAGCTGCCGGGTTAATGATGATATCGGGTCTTGTTTGATCAATAAAAGTTCTGATCGCATTAAGGTTAGTTAAATCTAATTCCTCGCGGTCAGTCGCAATGACTTCACCCAATACGCTTAATTTATTTTTTAATTCAAAGCCGACCTGGCCGTTCGATCCCGTGAGTAAGATCTTCATGCGTACTGTTTTTGTACCCAGTTTTTATAGTCACCACTGACGACATGGTTCACCCACGTCTCATTGGCGAGATACCACTCGACCGTCTTGCGGATGCCTGTCTCGAAGGTCTCTTGCGGTTTCCAAGCAAGTTCTTTTTCAATTTTTGTGGCATCAATCGCGTAGCGCCTGTCGTGGCCCGGACGGTCTTTGACGTAAGTGATTTGTGATTCGTATTTTGTGCCGTCTTCTTTTGGTTTTAATTCATCTAATATGCCGCAAAGTGTTTTAACCACATCGAGGTTTGCCTTCTCGTTCCAACCACCCACGTTATAGGTCTCACCCAAACGACCCTTATCTAAAACGCGACGTATCGCACTGCAGTGATCTTTTACATAGAGCCAATCTCTTACTTGCTTTCCGTCACCGTAGATGGGAAGCGGATTACCGTTCAATGCATTCAAGATGCAGAGCGGGATCAATTTTTCTGGGAAGTGGTAGGGTCCGTAATTGTTCGAGCAGTTGGTTGTGAGTACTGGTAATCCATACGTATGGTGCCAGGCACGAACCAGGTGATCACTCGCGGCCTTACTTGCACTGTAAGGACTATTAGGTTCATAAGGATTTGTTTCACTAAACGCCGGGTCCGTTTTGTTCAAGGATCCATATACCTCGTCGGTCGACACGTGTAGGAATCTAAAATCTTTTTTTTGATTTTCATCTAAGTCACTCCAATAACTTCGGACTGACTCGAGTAGATGATAGGTCCCTACAATATTGGTCTCGATAAAGTCACCCGGGCCATGGATCGATCGGTCCACATGGCTCTCGGCCGCAAAATTCACGACCGCCCTCACCTGATGTTTTTGTAAAAGCTGGGATACAAGTTCACTGTCCCCAATGTTGCCTTTAATAAAGTGATGATGGGGGTTAGCGTTTAGTGAAGATAAATTTTCTAGGTTACCGGCGTATGTAAGGAGGTCGAGCGAGATGACATCTTCGTTCGATTGGACAAGCCAGTCCAAAACGAAATTTGACCCGATGAAGCCAGCAGCGCCTGTGACGAGGATAGTCATGGGAGCTATTTTAACAGTTTAATTTTAGTCTTTGTCGAAAAGATCGGTCTGGAGGTCTAAGCACTGAATGCATGGCTAATTGCAACTGACCTACACAGCGGCAAGATCTTCCGCGGCATTAAGAAAAAAGGAGAGCTCTCGGAAGGATTAAACTCCTCGCACATCAACCGGATATACAAAAGGATCGCCATTAGCTCGAAGTTAGACCCAAGTATCATCCAACAAATAAGCGGCCATTCCTTACGTGTAGGGGCTGCCCAAGATTTACTTTTATCTGGTGCTAGCTTACCTATCATCATGAACCGTGGAAGGTGGTCTAAGACTGATACTGTGATGAGGTATGTTGAGTCAGCTGGATTCAACACGTTTTAAAGTCGCACTTCTCAACTTATTCAGATAACCAATTTAAAATTAGCCAATATTAATTACATAAACGCGCTTAAACCTCATTGACGACAATCATAATTACCCACTGAATTAAATGGTCTCCAGATGACCATAGCACGAGGCCGAATGATGGGCCTTCCAAGGAAATTAGCGCGACCTTCATGCTTATGCTTGTCTAATCTACGTCATAGCGTTTAGTGTAAGTACTGGGTTTTACATATCTGAGCCTACTCACCCCTCTAAACCGCCTAATCAGCTTCCTGCACGTCAGGCCAGCATTTTTTGCTACGGCGTCCTTCAGATTTACTTTACAATGGACACCCTTGCCGTTCGCCTAACACATCCCATTGTTTTGAGTGTAGAGGGCTTTCGCCTCCAAGTCACTCAACAGACCACCACAGTCAATCAAGTGGCGCTTCCGCGAATATCGCCATGCTTGGCGAACTAAAAAAATCGCCCGAAGGCGACGTGGTTTGGAGTGAATTACGTATTACGTTTGATGCTGTCACTTCTTGACCATGACCTGTAAAAAGTGTTTAGAGACTGGCTTCGTACACATATCTAAGTCCACTGGTGGCGCATTCCGAAATCGAATGAAATCGACTTGATACAGAGTCAACAGTTCGCACTTCGACTTGCCCCGTATCTCATCCATTGCTTTCGCGAATCCGACGACCCCAACAGCGGCGTCTGTTACGCCGTGGTGGTAGACCCAATGATATACTGGCAGCAGTCCATCCCAGTCACCACCTTGGAAGCGGGACCCATCCCAGCCGTATATACTGGCAAGCACTGCGAATCTCTGAAGCAATTCATCATTACCAGCAGCACTGACGATTCCATAAGCAATGTAGGAATATTTGTCCGTCACCGCGCTAATATACGGTATCTCATATTGCACATCAGTCATCACGACCGATCCAGAGGGGAAAACCTTCATCTCCTGCGCAATCCCATTATGAGTAAAATCTGCGTAATTGTAGCGGTGCAGCCAACCAGCATATGCTTGGCTGGCAAAAACCAGCAAAAATACGACTGGGTTTATTACTGCCGGGATTGAGGTCCAGATCTGTCGCCCTAGACAAACCAATGAAATAGGAGCCAAGAAAGCGTATATACGCAACCCGACAAGATGAACCTGCGGAAAGATCAAGAACATATCAAAAACCAAAATAAGGATCGCTGACAGCGCACAACCAATCGTAAAATAGCAGCCATCGTCAATACCAGTGCGCTTCCGCGCAATGGCTAACTGCGTGGTGGCGCAGAGTATAAATAAGGTGGAGAAAAACCACATAGTAGACAGCTTGTGTGTCACACCAACACGGGCATATACATCGGCATAAGAACCACTCAAAAAGACAATGAGATTTTGAGTTATATAGATAGACGCAAAAGCAAGTCCTGCGAGAAAAAATCCAGCAACAGGAAATTTTCGGTGGTTAATCCAAAAAGTTGCCTCTAAAATCCCCAGTATTATGACGTGATGAGGATATACAAATAAATTCAAGGCAATCAAAAATCCGCGTACTACTGGTCGCCTATTCACTAGAATGAGGTACAAAGGCGCCAATAGGAATGGCAGCGTCAAGGCTGGTGAGAACAACCTAGTGAATTGGGTGGGAGCCGTAATCTCGTCAAAGCCGAAACTATTACCGAAAAACTGCTGCAGAAGGTATAAATCAGGTCCAGCGATTCCTACAAAAGCCCCCCCCGTGAGCGAATTCCAAATCACAACTGCGCTATAGACGAAATGCCCAACACCGAGAAGAGTTGCGAAAACCGCATACCTTCGACTGCCAGTAAGCCGAACGGTAATTAAGTAGAGTAACAAGCACGAGACCATCGGCGGTACTACGTGGGTGACGAAGATAGCTACATTTATACTCTTTCCGCACAGCCAGTAAATCGATACAAATATAGCGGTCGGCAGTGTAGGTCGTAACGTCAGGCTACCTGCATGTTCCTTTAGATATGGGTCAAACAGCACGGTTTTCGCCGTTCCTGCCAAATACATGTAGCTTTCGTCAATTCTCCAGCCATCATTAACGCGAACGTTAAATAGTGTAGTGGCTTTACCAAACAATAGGACTATTAAATCGTAGCTAGCAAATGACAATCCAAGGACACATATGAAGACGACAATCGTCTTGTCGATACGACCGAATCTCTGCACCTTCTTCTCCATAATATTAGCGCCGCACTGCAAATTCACGCGGCGGCCAGCGTCGGTCTCGAAAGTATTATAACTCAAGCATAAAGCCAATATTCCCAAGATAGACCACGCCATGATCCGCTCCAGACAATATACTGTTCAGCTTCAGAAGGTATGGCAGCCCTAATCTAGGTAAATAAAACCGACAGTTTCGTCTGGCAGGCATTCAACCAATTAATGGATAAATAGTGCCTGTTGCATTTAACGCTGATGCGGACGTGTTTGCATTCTTGACATTGAAGCGCTGGCTAACTACTTCTATAATCCAAGTTAGATTAAGCAACATCAGCATGATTCACTAATGATTCAATTACACATAAAAACTTAAAGCATATATATATTTTAGCAACAGTAGCTTATTTAGATATAACATTCGAATCTTCATAAATAGAAAAAAATTCAGAAGAATCAATCTGAATTATATCGACTGGTTTGAATCCATTACTTTCAATCCATGCCCCATTCATAATCCAACGGCGAAGTCCGTTTTGCACTAAAAATAAGCCATCATCTTTGCCACGATTTTGCGGTGGTTGATGAATGATTTTACCTTCATATTTCTCTGCAGCTTTTGAAACTGCTTGCCCCATCCAAAGAATAGCAGGTGTTGTACTAGATGGTTCTGTAATGAATCTAACATCAACTGGTACATTGAAATTAATTTTCACAGATTTAACTCCTCTTATTTTAGAGCCAGATACGCCTGAAAGCATTAACAATCCACCTGTAGCGGGCAGATTCCGACCCCCAAACATTTCTAAATTTACGTTATTAGTCGCTGTTAGACTCGCATTGGCTTCAATTCGTGTATTTATAAGTGTAGAGGGCTTAACAAGAATACCCATGGAAATAACGTAATGAGGAGACACCCACGATGGTGGATTAAATTCAAAAGAGTAAGCACCATGTCTTTCGATGACGCTTTGGTACTTCTGTCCCATATTCATCGATGGATTTAGTAGGGAACAGTTTTTACCATAGATTCCGCCCTGCCAACTAAATGGATCAATAGGCACGCAAAAAACAGGCTCATCTGACTCAATAACTTTCGACATGCTCTGCCATTGGGAGTTATTTAGCATCGGAGAGATCGGTTCCTTGCTAATTTTAGTACCAAAAGAGAGCCATCCAGTTGCAATAAACCAAATCAGAAAAAAAACAATACCCATAGATTGAAATGCACGGGGCTTGGATGACGCTGGTATCAAATTCGTTAGACTGGCCAGCACACCTACAACGACTAGAATACACCCGAAAAATCCTACGATAATATGCCTGTAAATCGGAAGGCTCGCGAGTCTTGCCATATCGATATTCCAACTGTCGCTCAAAGCAAAAGAATTCAATAACACATTAAAAAACAAAAGTGAGAGTCCAATAATAATTAGAGATCCAGCCTTGTTTTTCTTCTTGTAAATAACAAATCCGCTTGCACTAAAGACAATAAAGCCAGCCAACATCGAAAAATATTTGTTCATTTGACAATTCTGACCGAATACATAACCACCTAAGAATCCAAAAAAGTATTTAACCGATGCAATCAGTTTCGATGAGAACGTAATTGCATTAACCTGAGACATCATCCCGGTTTTCTGGCTAATTACCATTTGTGCAATTTGTGCAATGCATAGACAAACAACCACAACAGTTATCCAGCGAAACCTCGATTTACTAACTGTTGCCACAAGAATCATTGCGGGAAGTACTGCAAGAACCGCCGGCTTGGAAACCATCAATATCGGGATAAACCAAGCCCAATATGGAACATCTTCAGAGTCATCAACCAAGGCCAGAGCTGTGATGATGGCGATAAAGAATCCAGAAAAATATGTAAAGTTAATAAATGTTCTGGTTTCAAAGTCGGCAACAATTAAAATAGCAATTGCTGTGAAGAAGCGCAACGCATCACTTTTCACTAAGGTACGAAACTGCGGCAAACAAAAGACGCCAACCATCATGGCTGTTAATAGAATTGCGGACCATGTGTAGAAGTATGGGATTGATGATGGAGGCAGATTAAATACATTGCCAGCTAGCGCGATTAGTCGCTGTGGAGCAGGAATGTAGCCTGCATCTGTGGCAAAAATTCTCTGTAAATAAGATGGAGAGTTTGCATTAGGGAAATAGTTGGTGGCCATTTCGGCCCACATCTCACCGCCCAACACCCAGCTTGGTTGCAGTGCCAACTGATAAGCCACGTAAAAAAATATCGTTAAAACGAACAAAATAACTGAGATGCGATTGCTTTGGACCAATGAATGATCAATAGCCTCCATTTTAAACAGGCGATTACGTGCAATTATAGGAAAGGCCAACATTGTCTTTATCATAGTAAATCTAGCGCCATCTCAGTTGGTTATATGATTGTTACTTAGAAAGATTCATGCGGTACTGTTCGGCATCCCAGTTTAGCAATTCTGCAATTTGCGCATCTGTAAGAATACTAATTGATGAAAGGTGATTCTGCCTAACTAACAAATCATAGTAGCAGCGTAATTGTGCATGCTGGGCCTCGCTAAAGGTTGATTTCACAAACACCCCCTCCCCCAGAATGAAAACAAGCTCGGGCTGCACTTTCTGAGTCATATTTTCTTCTCGAAAGGCACCCCATGTTCTAAATACAGAAGCCTGCGCGCCTAAAAATACTACGTGGTCAGGACATAAAGCCCAGTCAGAATCCAAGCGATTAAATAGATCAGTATTTATTGCCAGTTGATGTATATCATTATCTTGAACAGGTATGTATTGGGTACTTTCAAATATATTCGGCAATTCCGCATAAGGTTTGCTACAAATGCTAGTCGGGGTAGTACTTAAAGCCGTAGTTAAGATATTAAGGGTATAACTCACTTCAGCGACATCAACTCCACCGATAACAACACCATGATTTTTTAGAAAAATTACATCAACGCTTGGTTTTTGATCAAGCGCTTCATTAACAGCATTAGCGAGAGCAACGCCCGGTTTATAATAGTCAACCATTGTCCAATCAACAGAGGTGCCAAGCAGTGACTGGAGGTCTACATTGCTGCCATCACGAACCAAATGTGCCAAAATTTCAATTGCATGTAGATGCACTACCACCCGATGTGGCATCAAAGCATGTAAAAGCGTTTCGATAGAAGGTCTTAACACGGACGCCCCCTGCAGCCTAGGGGTCACAGAGAAATTGCCACTTTTAATTGCGGTGCGGAGGTGTTGCAAGTCTACGGGTACGAAAATATTTTTTTCGGCAGCCTCTGCTAGCCAAGTACCAGAAGCTTTCACCCAAAGAGTGTCACCATTTTTCCACGAAACGTTGCCACCGGCTCCTTGAACGAGTAAAGGGTCTGCACCAATGGTAGAACAATATTCAATGACAGCTGTTTTCAAAGAATCTGCGAGCCCATTCATACTACATCTCCAAGGCGAGCAATCAGGCGCCTCACTTCACCAAACTCATTAAAGGAAGCATGCGGAGCATTTTCACCCGTACCAAGCTTTGTGCCTTCGTGAATCTTTTGCAAAGTTACCGCATTAATTTTTTCACGACCTCCACGAATATCGTTAACAGGATTATCCCCAATCATCCAAATACATTCTCCTTTAGGGCGCATTTTTTCTATCGCAATTTGAAATGGAGCTTCATGTGGCTTGTCAAAAACAGCCTCCTCACTTGTCACAATGTAGTCGAAGTAATGGTCTAGCCCAAAGTACACTATCTTACGGAACTGAATCTGAGCTGTGAGATCAGTAACAATGGCTGTTGGAACACCGAGAAGACGCAAGTCATCTAAGAGTTCTTTCACCTCATCAAACAGCACGGCATTGCTAAGAAATGTTCGCCAATAAGTTTGTTCAAAGTCCAATGCAAGTAGAACCTGGGAACCAAGCCCCATAATTTCAAGCATTCGCTGCATATATAAAAGACGGCTATGCGAAGAGGCTGTGTGTTTAAGTCGAGTCTTAACTTGCTGCCGGGCTTCTTTGAAAGCTTTGTCAAAGTCCTCAGGCTTGATTGAGAAAGTGTTGACTACTTTTTCTCGCACAGCTCGCTGTGCTGCTTCGTGAGCCGGACCATATGAATACAAAGTATTGTCAGTATCAAAAAGTATGGCGTCTGGTAGGCAATTAAATCGCTCTTGCGAATAAATTTGTATCATATGAACCGCTTTGTAAGTGCTTGGTTGATGTGAGATAAGGTGATCAACTGCATCAAACCCATGACTCCATCTTGCCATTTGGGATGTATATCCAGAAACTCGAAAATTCGAGGACAAATCATCTGCGCCGCTAGCGCAATATCCTGCGCAGAGGTATCACCTTCGATCCTAAGCTCAATCTCAGAAGAATCGCTATTGACCAGCATATCGACGTGTAGCCCACAGACGCCCACAAGCACTCTGGTCAAGGAAAGCTCATTGATTCCGTGATGAGAACGTGCCACGAGCTTGAAACGCAGGGGCTGTTTTTCATCTAAATCTTCCAGAACACGAGGATGAATTGGCTGCAGGGATAAAACAAGGTTAGCATGAGAAGCTTGTGGCCTTATAAAACGCGCTGAATCTGGTTCCCGAATATCGAATGCAGAAAGCACACTTTCAACTACATGGCCACGTATATGAACATCTCTTTGCAGTTTGAAATGTCGGCGTAGATTTTCGTCTATGTCTAAATAAACGCTGAGGTTGTAACACTCACGAAGAATTGGGAGGTAGAGCGCATGCAAACCGCTAGCAACAATAATATCATTACTCTTAATACTGAAAGGACGACTCATACGCCCAGTTTTATGCTCGTAGCGCTTTGACTGGATGCTCTTACCATCTGTTAGTGCAACTAAGTCATTTGCAAATCTCTCAAGGTCGTTGGCCATAGGATTTAGGTGCGTCATTACTTGCCACATTGGCTTTTGACGGTCCCAAAGGTGGTAATCGTCACCTGACAAAGTTGTGACTGAATGGCTGCCAAACAAACCCTTAATAGCGTCAGAAAAGGTATCTTTACCTGCCCCAGAATCACCAGCAATGCCAATTACAAAGGGTTTTCGGCTAAGGCGGAAATAGTCGTTGCGACTGACAGTTTCTCGCCAAATACGCATTACAAGAATAATGCCTGTCGCGACCATAGCCGTATGTAAAAAGGACGCGGCATGGTTACTAAGTTGATTAGAAAGATGAAATGCATCGACGATATTAAGCTGGCCAATGCTAAGAATTTTAATGGGGGTCGCGAGCAAACTGCTTAGCACATACAAACTTGAAAAAACCCCTGTCAAGGCTATTGCAATTTTTCCACTCATGGCCTGATAGGTCACCAATAATGGTATAGCCCAGACAAACCATCCTGGAGAAGCAGGTGTCATCAGCACAACAAAAAGAAAAGCCATCCCCCAAAGTAGCATAGAATAAATCATAATTGAGACGTCGTACACGCCAAACCATATAGAGGGTCACAAAGTAGAATAGCGGGACAAGATAGATCAGGATATTTCCGCCAAGGTTGATGGCTAGGCCATACACCTTTCCCATTTCCGGATTACTAAATAACATTTGCAAACCGCTACCAGAAAAAATGAAAGGCAAGGCAAGGAACACTCCTCCTAAGAGTAATCCATTTAAAAATTGAGGTAAAACCTGTCTTAATGCACGATTATTGAACAGATAAATCAAGAAAAATGGCAATGCCAATACCATGCTCAATTTAGCAGAAATCGCAGCGACACATGCAACACCAGCAAACTGTAATTGTAACTTTCGGGTAAAATATAACGACAATGTGAGTAATAGTACTGGAATCAAATCGTTAAGCCCCAAGCCATAACTGGCGAGCATCACGATTGGCGATAGCCAGTAAGCCACCAACATCAGACGATCACGTCCGGGTATCATCTTGCGAAATAACAACAGCAACGCAAAATCAGCAGCCAAGAGTGTGAACCCATAACCAAGCGACAAAGGTAAACCAATAAGTTTTGCGCCAATTGTCAACGGCAAAAAAGCCAACCACATGGCATACCCGTAAGGGAACGCAAGAGGAACACCCCCTCGACTCAACCAGGCTGACCATGGATCCATTGTAAAATAAGCTGTACTTGCATCAAGAAACGGCACATACCAGTCGCTTACTGCAAGAGGCGCCATTGCAAATATCAGCCCTAGGCGGATTGTAAGTCCTACTAAAAATAGTGGATTTAGATACAGTTTTTTCATGAACACCCATCCGATTTTTCCCACAAATCTAGGCGTTTAGTGCAGACAGCATCCGCTTTGATACCACGCTCACCAAGAAGTTTAACTAGCAGGGGAATTTCTTTTTCTGCATCACGCCCCTGCAATTCTGGGGAAACAAGACAAAGCTTAAAACCCGCATTTTTAAGGCGCTGTGCGTCTTCGTTACTAAGCGGAAAATAGTTAAAACAGTCTACCCAAATCCAATTCACTTTGCCCCCCAAAGTCAGGGCCGTTTCAATCGTTTCAAATTCCGATACACGGACAGCACTACGATGCTCACCTGCATTTGCCCATTTCACCAGAAACGGGAATGATTGATCTAGAAAAAAATAATCGTTAATGCCTTTCGAGGCCATGATTCTAATCAATCGTTGTTCAAGTCCTTCTTCCTTAACATTGAGAATTAATGTTCCATGCTGATAGGCCGTTATCCACTCTTCAAAAGACTCACCATCAACATAAGGATCATGATGGATGATTAGTTTTTCACCAAAACTCCGGATGTCAACTTCTACTCCATAGTTTTTAGGTGTAGCAATAAGATCCTTAAGGGTATTTCGACGATGTAAAATGATATTCAATTTTTATCCTTTTTCAATCATGTAATTAAACATTTTCCATGTTTTTGGATTACGAATTACCCTAAGGGGGACATCGTAGTTTGGATAACCAGCATATGGAAGCGGTAATTTCTTTAAGTTTTCCAGAATAAATTCATTGGGAGCATTTTGATTATTTTTAGCTATGATAAGAGTTTCTATAAAGTTATTACGATAAGCATTCTTCTCTAAAGAATAATTACACCATTGGGTGTATGTTTCTTCCAAAGTGACTAAGTACAAAATTAGAATAAAAATCATTACAGAGTTTCTAATAAGTGGCGCAAGATTAAAACGAAAACAGAGCAAAGCCGTGCAACCAAATACCAAGTAATATGTGTAATAACGAACTGGTACAACCATAAAGAGTGCGCGAGAATATATCGTTGATAGCAAAAATAAAAAAAACCATGCAGCTAAAAATAAACCAAATCTCTCAAGCGGTTCAACTTTTTTATCATTTTTATACATATGAAAAGCTGTCACTAACGAAATTGATGCTAGCAAAACCCATAAAAGCCATCCAGCATTTTCTGGCCATGCTAAATATTTTATACTTGAGGTTGTCAATGTTTCTAACGAATTAGCTTTATACTGATCATGCCAAGGAGTTTGAGCAGCAAATAACTTATAACTAAAAAAGGACAAGAACAAACAGAATACGAACTGGTACTTAGCTATCTTATTCTACCTTAATTGGAATGTTATAGAAAAAGCAGCCATAATAGGAATGTAAAGAGCTGCAGCATTTGATAAACCAGCAATTAAAGTAAGAAATAAAATTTGAAATAAATTAATTTTCTCTTTGCTGCATAAATAGCAACCTATAATTCCAAATAGAACAGAGAAATAAACTTGACTTTGATAGCTCCAATATATATTTTCCCAATCAAATGCTGGAATGAATAATAATAAAAGCATTGCAATACGCACTGGCATGACCTTATTTTTAATAAAGACATATGAAATTACTGCAATACTCAAAGCAAAAATTATAGATTGTAGATAAAGTGCATTAATTTGATTGAAACTCTGATTTGACATCCTAAATGATAATATATTTAGTATCTTCGTAAGAACAATATGATGTTCATTTGCCTGCATCCATAAATCGTTAAAAGATAGTGTATCTTTGAGATATAGAAGTTCTAATTCGCCGTCCCACTGATCACTCCAAGGTATATCAACGGCAAATTTCGATATAAAAAATACTTTAAAAGATAAAATTATTAAGAAACAAATTGCCCCACCAAAAAATGCTTTCGAGACGATTAATTTGTTCAAAATAGATCCTTTCTTAGCTTAAGACTAAAAAGTACAGTTCTACAAATAAACTTCCATTTCGCAACCCAGTTAATGTTCCAGTGTGATACACCATGAACTCTTTCACCAAATTTAACCGATATCCGACATACCCTAAGTGCTTGTAATTGAGCTTGATAATAGGCGTAAAGATCGAGCGAAAAATCCTCAGGTGGAGAATACCAAGATTCAAAGAACTTACGAGAAAACATAGTCGGCTGAGCATTTATATCCCACAATGGCTTACCCAATAGAATTGTTTCAAAAATACTCATTCCGAAAGTAAAAAAAACATCAGAAATTGGACGACCATAGCGTCGTCCCTTTACTAAAATGTTTGGCCCATAACTATCAAATAAACTAAGACTTTTTAGTGCATCTTGTGGGTCCGTCTGCATATCGGCATGGGTCCAACCAAGAATTTCGCCTTTTGCGGCTCTAAGTCCTGTTAAAATACCATATCCGTAACCCTGATTTTGGTCGACACGCACACTTCGGCAGCCCGAATACATTGGTAATAAATTTAGTAATACTTCAGGGCTGTTGTCGGTTGATCCATTATCAACTAGTATTACTTCAAAATCTGGTCGACTAGTCATCACCTTGCAACGCTCTAATAACAAAGGAAGATTGGCTGATTCATTATAGCAGGGGATAACAAGTGAAAATTTCATAGCAGCTCCAAATCTGATCTGGACGTGAACACAAAGTACTTCATGCCAACAAAGTTGAGGCAAGCCGAAACTCCTGTAGCTAACAGGAAAGATATTTGGATTGCCACAGAAGCACCATCAAGCAACTCTAGCGCTAGCGAGTTCACTAATACATTAGCGCCTAAGGTTGCTGTATACAAAAAGATAAAACGCCATACGCTGCCTGATACATTTAGTTCGTGGCTAAAAGTCCAGAAGCGATTTGCAAAATAAGCGAAAATTGTTCCTACAAGGAAGCTTGTTGCTTTTGCCATGTCGACATTCATTAACTCAATCCAAATCAAGCTGCGATAGGTCAGATAATCAAGTAATACAGTCATCGAGCCGACGATAAGGAATATAGTTAACTCGCGCCTAATCATGCGTAAGTACCCAAAAATTCTGGATGTATCGCGTGATAGACTTCTTCTAGTACATGAAGTGCGTCATTGGGGATTCGACTGTCTAGTTCTAAGCGATAGGGATGATTAGTCCACTTGTGAAAACACGACTGCCAGTATTCGAAGGTACGCAAATCATTGGGCGTACCCCAAGACATGAAGTTGTCTACCTCAAACAAATAACAGCGCAAGCCAAGCTCAATAGCATCATTGATGCACGAATCAATATAAAACTCACCGTTAACTCGTCCATCATGAGCAATTAAACGTTCTACGACTCGGTGAAAATCTTCCGTACGACGGAATGTGAAAGTGCCAAGAATGATTGGGTCAGTAGCAGGCGACTCAAGCGAAGTTTTAACGGAGATTCGTAGAATCCGGCCTTTCTTTTCATCAATCCATCCGAACATTTCTGGATGACGCATAGCATTGGCATGTCCGCGAACACCCCATACAATAACATCGACATCAGGGTTGTCCACCAAACTCTGAAACGCTTTGGCATCGTATAATGCACCATTATCACAGGCGCCGAAAGTTACAGGAGTAGGCACGCTCCCAATTGCGCACTCAAGTGCTTGCAGTCCAATTAAGGCTGTGCAGGCCTGACCATCTGTGACTGCGGGTATAGTTTCAATTACCGCCTCTGGATAAGTGTGTTTGAGATTGGCAGTGATTTCCTGATAACCCGGCATATCATTTCGCAGAACGAAAACGTGATGAACTGCAGCAGGCAAATCATATGTAGCCTGCGTTACCATCGGCTTCCCAGATACGGAAATAAGAGGCTTGGTGACACTATAGCCTTCATTGACAAAACGCTGTCCCAATCCTGCCATTGGAATTACTAGTGATCCCTTTGGAGCAGGCCGTGCGTTTTCTTCTTTTATCAGGCGGTTAAACGCTGATGACCAATTATTGTATTCAGCAACATCCTCAGGTGTCCCCCACTGCATGAAATGCTGAAGCGGATAAACAGCCACAGGACGATTTTCTGCGAGCAAGGATTTGTAGGCTAGACTGACGTAGTACTCACCTTTAATATTTAAATTCTGATCCATAGTCGTATGAAAGGCTTCGCTCATGATTTTGCCTGATGCGAAGTAGTAGGTTCCGCTAGAGGCAAACTCTTCCATACGATTGTTGGTGAAGGGTTGCTTTTCTTGAATATCCTTAACCCAGCCATTGATTTCACGCATGTAAGCGTAATTGGTGCTACCTAGCGTGTGAGGATGAAAACCTTTGTAGGAAGGTATGGCTCCAACACATTTAGCCTTGGCAACGAATTCTTTGAAGTGATGCCAATCCCAGTAGCAAGTAAAATCACAGTAGTTAACTACAACTGGGCAATCGAAATCAATCAAGTGTTCAACTTGCTGTACCGCGTGAATTGGTCCAAGCTTGTGCGCAGGTATGCCAATGATACGGCCTGTCGGACAGTACTGCCGAAGGATTGACTCCATTCGGTAATCTGGATTAGTAAGGTGGTCCTGGTTGCAGATAAAAATAAAATCCTGCTCGCTAGGGAACATATCTATGACATGCGCAATAATCGGCTTACCACCAATTTCAATCAGTGGCTTAGGAACATCATACCCAGCTTGACGAAATCGCTCTCCAAAGCCTGACATAGGAATAATAATCTGCACATAAATCCTTTAATGAGAACGAACTATTATCGCATTTTGCTCATTGATAGAATATTCAGCTAGCAGCAAACG
>CANNJG010000022.1 GCA_947504795.1 Legionellaceae bacterium | reverse complement strand
TTATTTTTGTTTCGTGGGCGCTAGAAGACATCCCCCCCTATTTGCTCTGCGCTATCCGGTTTTTCCTAACGGCTATCCCCGCCATATTCTTACTCCCTAAACCTAATATCCCAGTCCAACAAATTTTTATATATGGATTGTTTACGTTTGCAATCCAATTTGCATGTCTATTTGCCGGACTCTTTGCCGGCATGCCCCCTGGATTAACATCGCTGGTTTTTCAATGCCAAGTATTTTTGAGCTTATTATTTGCGGCCTTGTTTTTAAACGAAATTCCAAGCCCTATCCAAATCATTGGCGCAATCGTTTCTTTTATGGGGTTAGTACTCATTGCAACAAAATATACCCATGGTGCCTCATGGGTAGGATTTGTCATGGTGTTAATTGCAGCAGGCGCTATGGGAATAGGTAATTTATTATCAAGAAAACTCTGTCATGTTAAGCCTCTGGTATTAGTCGCATGGGGTAACTTGGTTTCTTTTCCGCTGCTTAGTCTTATGTCTTTAGCCATTGAAGGTCCGGATCTCATTATCCATAGCTTAAGCCACATTTCATCGAAAACAGCAGGTTCATTGATATTTATCGCTTATGGTTCAACCTGGTTAGCCTATGGACTCTGGAACCATTTACTCCGAATATATTCCGTCACTATGGTGATCCCCTTTACGTTATTAGTACCTTTTTTTGGGATGATATCCGGACATCTTTTGTTTGATGAGCCGATTCAAAGCTGGAAAATCCATGCGGCTTGGTTGATCGTCGGGGGATTAGTTATTAACATCCTTGGTAGCAGGCTCATGACTCGTCACCAACAAAAACAAACCCAGCGCACTAGCGAAACCGCTGCGTCTAACGAGCCGTTCGCCTCAACGTAAACTGGCTTAACTATACATATACTGCTAGTATAAATATTGTCTACTGATAAGCAAAGGAGATTGCCATGGTCAAAGCAAAAAGTCCTGTAAAAAAACCTTTAAAAAAACCTGCCAAAAAAAAACTGACCCAAGAACACAATCGTAATTGGCCCTTATTGATGGGATTGGGAATTGTGTTTGTTCTATTTGGATGTTTGGGTTTAAGTATGGTGGTTGGCGTTACCCTCGTCAGTATCCTATTTATTGGATTACTCTTTATGGTAAGTGGGGTTATTCAGTTTGTTGACGTGCTGAAATCTAGAGCATGGAACGTCGCTCTTTGGCATGGGCTTGTCGCATTATTTTATCTGATTGGTGGCGGACTCATTATTTACGATCCCCTACTCGCCTCCACAATCATCACCGCATTAATTGCTTGGACGTTAATCCTAATTGGTATGTTACGTTTAATAATGGCAATTAAATTACACAATGCCGTAGGCGGAATATGGTTGGCTTTCGCCAGTATCGCGGCTATCGCTCTGGGATGTATCATCCTCATGCAATGGCCGGTATCCAGCCTTTGGATCATCGGTTTGTTCATTTCAATCGAGCTCTTAATAACGGGACTTAGTTATATTTTTACCGCATTCTCCATGAATAAAAAATTATAACTATCCCAGCACTTTTCAGAGAAATATCCAATAGAGCTTGGAGATCCGAAAACCCCGAGGTCGAAACGATCGGGGTTTTCGGATGTTATCATTCACGACTGTCAAGCGGTACCGTGCCGAAGCAAATCGCCCAAACGCTATTGATAATCATTCCCATTTGGGGTATCATTGCTTTCTTTGATGACCTCTCTGCGGAGCGCCCATGCCCTACGTAGCTTATGACTTTAAACCCAGTCCCAATTTGACGAACACTATCTCGTGGGTGTTATCTATCAGTGGGAGTTCTGCACAAGGGCTAATGAGTTTAGGCGGAACCTTAGCTATTTGGCCAACCTCTATCATTTGGGGATTATGTGCATTTGGCCTAACCGTGGCTTATGAAGGCGAGGTGAACGAGCAAAACGCTAGAGGCGCCATTGAGAAGCTCACAGATCCGCATTACGCAAAAACACAATTAATGAAGAAATATTTACGTGAAAAATTCGCAACATTTGACCAGGACAGAGCGCGGTTCACAACCAGCAAAACACTAACAACCGATGAGAAAAAAAAGGTCTGCTTGCTTCATGAAGTAGTCATTATCAAACAAGACCCCGGTTATAAGATAGGCTTTTGTGGCAAAGATGGCAAATATTGTGAAAAAGATATCCAAAACTATGGCGCGTTTCTAGACGATTTTCAAGACGATGTGTTTTTTGAAGATGACAATCATATTATTCAGCTCAATGATATATTAAAAAAATTTAACCCCATCAGTGCGATCAACGCCACTCAAAAAAACTATCCACTCTATGCCAAACAATACATCGCTCAACTGGTATATCGGTATCAACTTGAATTGCAACGCCATGAGCAACGTCCGGACAACGAAGATGGACAAGCGCTTCAGGCGATGAGCGTCCATTTAGAAGCGTTCGAAGACTTAATTTTTAATCATTTATTTAGTAGGATTGATATTCCCGTTCCTGAGAATGAAAAAATACTGTCGCTGCCTACAGATCCTAACTATCCTGATTTTAAAGAACAATATACGTATAGATTCGCCGATGCAACCTTACACAAAAAGCCAAATCCCGACTATTGCGAAATAGCGTCTGAAGATAAGGTGCAACTCTCTGTAGAGATATCAAACCAAATTAAAGAAGCATTCTATACCTATCACCAATCCCAACTTTTGATAGCGTGGGTTCAAAACGATCGAGAGGAATGGCAGTCAAAATTAAGGTGGCATCAGTTTTATTTATATGTTGCCGGTTTATTTAGTATCTGCTCAGGACTTATCATAGCATGGGGGAATTCTTATTTATATCTGGAAATGTTTGCAATTATTCCTTATTTCGCTTTAATTCCAGCCAGTGTCTTACCGTGTATTATTGTCCCGCTCGCTATTTTCTCCGGTCTTGCTCAATTTACAATAATGTATAATTCATTGGCAGATATGTTGACCGAAAACCCGTTTCAAAAATTCTGGGAGAAGATAAATGCGGCTCATCGGACAACCGCAACCAAATGTTTTCTTGTGGCGTTTATCCTATTATTCACCCTAGCAACGTTAGTGACCTTTTGCTCAGCGGGTACTTGGATAACTGTTTTCGGACAAACGTTACCGTTATTTAGCTGGATGAACATTATGCCGGTGATAGCCTTAAAATTCATTTTACCTCTGTTTATTGGATTATCGGACTTGCCTTTTAGTTTTCAGAGTATTGCCAGCACTTTAGAAAATTTAGAAAACAATCCTACGGTTATTTTTCTATCAAGGTTCATCAGTGCACTCTGTAACGGTCTTATTCATCTACCTCATACTAGGGAAGCGTGGGGCAGTATTTTATATACACTTGGCTTAGCCGCCCTAGGCTTAAGCTCCGAGGCGTTCGAGAAAGAAACCTTCGCTCAAAAATGCAATCCGTTTCGCCTGATTATTCGCTTGCTCTACGAACCCTTACGCATTCTGTTATTCTTACTGCATTTATTTTGTGAAGGCGAAATGTTTGATCGCATTGAGGCCGTCCCAGTCTTTTTATCCGTAGTATCTTCGATGGTATTAAATTTAGTTCAAGATTTAGATTATTTTTTTGGTCATAGTCACATCGATAGCACGGATACGTCGGCAATTTTAAAAAAACACCTGGTGAATGCAGCCAATGATGATCACCATAACAATCTGCCTGAACAAATTCTAAGGGCCCCGTTTATACCGTTCTTCTGGGCGGCCTATCACTGGAGTTATTACTTTAGGCCAGAAAGTGATAACTCGCCCATTGAAGCGCATAAAGATACCATCGAAGGCTTTAAACCTAGTAACAAAAAAGCATTAGATGACATACCGGATTATCGCAAAACATCCGATCACAAACTGTTTTTATTTCAAGCCGCACAATCCAAATTCTCGAGGCTCCTCAATAGCGATCCCTGCGGTACCTGTATAAAAAAACCTTATAGTATCGCCTTGTCCTAGTACAAGATGGAGTTCTGTCGCTAAAAATTTTTTAAACGACACATGAGCGCGCTGATGAACGAATTGGCTGCCGTAATGAATATCGAGCACGCCAGCTCTACACACGAGGGGAGCCGGTTACATTACAAGTGCCTCAAACGCAAGATGGTTAAATCCGAGCCGAGCTGTTTGTGATTGCGGGCCACAACAATTACCTTGAGTGTCTTTTCTAATTTATTTTGGTGATATATTTATTCAGGTGATTCAAAAGTCTCCCGTTTTAATAATTTTGCTTTTCTTTCATGTTTAGAGCGACGACCAGAAACCCGTTTACGCCACAGTTTAAAACCACCTGGTTTTAAACTGTGGCGCATGATTTTAATGACTTCGGCTTCAGATAGCCCGTTGTCTTTTTTGATTTTATCGAAAGATATATCATCAGCCCATGCCATGCGAATAATTTCATCAATAAAGGCGTCGTTAAATTGTGTTTTCATTTCATCACCATTGGAATGCCTGGTCATTAGCCACATTATTCGTCATCATTATACCAATCAAAATTTAATTGCCGGTCATCTTTTTTCTTATGAGCACGACGCGTTGAAGGCCCACGATTGCGACTGCCCAATGCTTTGTTGACTGCTTGGGCATTTTCTTTAAATCCATCTTGCTGTCGACGTTTTGCAATTTCAGCACGGGCAAACTTAATGGCCACATTATGTTCCACAATAGGCTTGGGGTAATTTGCAGGTGGATTATTCATGTTCCACGGTTCATGAATAAATACATCTGAAACCGGTTTTAGTTCGGGCACATAGCGACGTATGAACTGACCTGTCGGGTCGTGATCATAAGACTGCTTAATGGGGTTATACATGCGTATTACATTAATGCCGGTGACACCCGATTGCATTTGAAACTGTGAATAGTGAATTCCTGGCTCATAATCGGTGAAAAGTTGTGCTAAAAAGGGCGCTGTTTTTCGCCAATCAAGCCATAAATGATAACTGGCAAAGGAAACTAACATCGCACGCATTCGAAAGGTTATCCAACCATTAGCATGTAATGATCGCATGCAAGCATCGATTAATGGGTAGCCCGTATTCCCCGATTTCCATGCATCAAAAAAGTCATCTCTAAAAAATGATTCTCGCATGCCTTCAAACGCTTGATGCATGCATTTAAACTCGATATCAGGCTGTTGCTCAAGCTTTTGGATAAAATGACAATGCCAAGCAAGACGGGATAAAAAAGCGGACAGATTACGATGAAAAAAGGATGCTTCGGCATCGTTTCTACTCGACAGGAATGCCATCTTAGCAATTGTGGCCTGTTCAATTTCCCTTATGGAGAGCGTGCCATAGGTAATATGTGTACTCAAGCGCGAACAATGTCTTGCCGATACACCCGGTTTAGAAATGGTAACCGTATAATAACGACCACGTGTGTTCAGAAATGAATCCAGTGTTCTAAGCGCTTCTTTGCGACCGCCTGATTGCACGCATCCGATATTTTGAGACCCAAACAGTAGATGATTTTTTTCAGGTAAGGGCTCTGATAAACAAGGTGAAAAGCTAATTAAACGAGTGGGTGAGGTGATGAGTGATGACGCCATCCGTGCATTACGCGTAGCGCCCCAACTATCACGGCTTTTTAATCGACGCACGACCCCATTGGATGGGTATTCATGCCATGATAATTCCTGTGCTTTACACCATTGTGCGACTCGAATATCGCGTTGGTAGGTCCAATTATTTCCGGTTTCTTCATGCGACCACAGTGTAAAACCGCCTGTTTCTCCGAGCAAACAGGTCATTACGTCCAAGACCTCTCCTGTGCGAATCACAAGTTTTGTACCAAGTGCTGCCAGTGCGTTTTGCAAATCGATAAGCGAGTCGTGAATAAAATGCCAATGACGTCGGGAGCTATCGGGTAGCGTCCAAAGTTCTGGCTCAATGATGTAAAGTGGCAGCACGATGCCATGACGAGCCGCCTCTATGATGGGTGCGTGATCATTGATTCGTAAATCCCGCTTGAACCAGACAATGTTAATGGGATACGTCATGTTTTCTACTCTTGGGATAATCCAGGTATCATACCAATGCATATTGATCTATTCAGTATTTGCCTTGTTATTTTTTGGCTCTTACGGAATTCCCGTGGTTTTATAATCAATACTGGGTCAAGACCCAGCCTACATCAGCTTGGTAATCAGATGGACCCGTTCTCCTATTATTTTGATTTAATCAAAAACATGGGGGGTATTTAGATGGCGAGAAGCTGGCTTCTGAAATCCGTGCAGCTCACTTCTGAAAATGACATCTTAACCATGAATCAATGACATTGGAAGTCATTCTTTGTACAGCTGCTTCTGGCCGACGTGGGGCATTAACATTGAACTAGGATTTACTCTGCAATAGATGTTTAAGAGTCGCCAAATGCGATTGTGCTAGCGCTTTCGACTTGACCTCATCGCGTTCCCCTTCGCGTCCAAACCATTCAATACTATCGGGCGGCAATTCTTCTAAAAATCGACTCGGCAAACAGGTCACAACCTCACCACCACGGCGGCGGCGGCGTGCCAAAGAAAGGGTCAATACGCGTTGCGCACGCGTGATCCCCACATAGGCTAAGCGCCGCTCTTCCTCAATTTGATGATCTGCTTCACTCATTTGATGAGGAAGAATCCCTTCTTCCATTCCCACTAAATAGACACACGGAAACTCTAATCCCTTGGCGGCATGCAATGTCATCAATTGCACAACATCGGCCGTACTGTCCTCTGCTTGATCTAAAATATCAATCAAAATCAGCTTATTCACTGCATCCGATAACGTATTGTCTTCATCTTTGCTTAATAAATTACCCACCCAATCGATAAGTTGCCAAACATTATCCATCCGTTTTTGCGCTTGTTGTGGGGTGTCCGCCTGCTCGTAAATATAGGCCTCATAGCCTACTTCATCTACCATTTCTTTCAAAACCTCAACAATCGGTTGCGTAGGTAATCGTTGTTGGTACGAAAAAAGAAATTGCTTGAACTGTTGCATAAGAGCCCTAGGCGCTGCAGCGACTTTGTCACTTAACGCCAAATGATCACAACACGCCAATAACGATTGCCCCCGCGCTTTTGCATAATCGCCCAAAACTGTGAGCGTTGCCTGACCAATCCCACGTTTTGGGGTGGTAATCACGCGCAAAAAAGCAGCGTCATCGGTTTCATTACATAATAATTTTAAATATGCCAGCCAATCTTTTACTTCCGCACGCGCGAACCAAGATTGCCCCCCACTGATATGGTAAGGGATCCCTTGGGTGCGTAATACCGCTTCAAATAACCGCGCTTGATGGTTACTGCGATATAAAATCGCATAATCACGAAATCCGCGGCGTTGACGCAATTTATGACTGATCAAGTCTGCGACAATGAGCGCTGCCTCATCTTGCTCATCCTTGCACGATAACACGCGGATGGATTCCCCGGGTCCATACTCAGACCATAATTTTTTAGGAAACAACTTAGGATTATGCGCAATTAAATGATTAGCCGCCTGCAATATCTGACCCGTAGAACGATAATTTTGCTCCAAGGTAATAACTTTTAAAGACGCAAAATCATGCTGTAATTGCGCCAAATTTTGCGGCTTAGCGCCACGCCATGCATAAATAGACTGATCATCATCCCCAACCGCAGTCAAGCGCGCACGGTCGCCTAACAAAGCGGCGAGAAATTGATATTGGCTTCCATTTGAATCTTGATATTCATCGACTAAAATATGTCGAAATCGCTGTTGCCAATGGGTCAAAACTTCACGATCTTGCTGGAGCAATCCTACAGGTAATGCAATTAAGTCATCAAAATCAACCGCATTGTAGGCGCGCAACGTCGCTTGATAGTGTTGATATTGCTGACTCGCTTCAGGGTTGATAAGGGCGATTGCTTCGAGCGTAAACAAATCTGATTTCCATTGAGAAAATTGCTGTTGACGTTGCACAAGTGCGGTCCTATCTTGAGCAAAAGCAGGGGGTAAAAGACCGCGTATTATTTGGAGGCAGTCATCCGGATCAAAAATAGAAAAACTTTGTGTTAATCCGCAGCGCAACGCTTCACGTTTTAAGATGGTTAACCCTAAAGAATGAAATGTAGACACAACAATACCGCGACGTTGCTTCGCAGATAGCGACTCACTGAGGCGATGTTGCATTTCACGCGCGGCTTTATTAGTAAAAGTTAAGGCGCAAATACTCGAGGCGGAATAATCACATTGTTCAATCAAATAGGTAATTTTTTGAGTAATAACCCGGGTTTTACCACTTCCAGCTCCTGCGAGCACCAATAAAGGGCCTTCGATGTAGCGCACCGCCTCTTTTTGTTGTGCATTGAGGGTGTCAAGCTTCAAACGACGTCTACTCTGCCGTAATTATCTTCAAAACGCACGATATCATCTTCCCCTAAATACTGCCCTGATTGCACTTCAATCATCACCAACTCGAGCACTCCAGGATGTTTCAAGCGATGTTTACGTCCTGCAGGAATGTAAGTCGACTCATTCGTCGATACCAAATAGGACGCTTCACCGCATACCACTTCTGCCATGCCGCTCACTACAATCCAATGCTCGGATCGATGATGATGCATTTGCAAACTTAAAGAAGCTTGTGGCTTCACGACAATACGCTTAATTTTAAAACTGGGGCTTTCTTCTAAAATGGTATAACTTCCCCAGGGACGATGCACGGTTCGATGGACTTTATGGACTTCATGACCTTCTTTTTTGAGCTGCGCATAGATATGCTTTACATCCTGTGCCCGGGCTTGATCCGCGACTAATAACGCATCGGGTGTATCAATAATCAATAAGTGATCGATCCCAACCGCGCCCACCAAACGGGTATCTGAAGAAATAGTACAATTTGTCACATCATGTAAACACGCTTGACCTGAAATTCGATTTCCTTTTTCATCCGGCGTAACCAACTCACCCAACACTGTCCACGATCCAACGTCTGTCCAACCGATACTACATTTAACCACCGCAACGGCTTGAGAGCGTTCCATCACCGCGTAATCAATTGATTCCTCTTCAATCAAGGCAAAGCTTTCTGCTTCCAATAATAATTGTTCAGACAACTCTGATTGCGAGACTTTCGATAACTCAAAACATTGCTGAGCTTTGATAAGAATCTCCGGACAACAAAGGTTTAAAGCGTCTAAAATTGCCTCAGCTTTAAATAAAAACATCCCGGAGTTCCACAAAAACCGCCCAGTTGCCAGATACATTTCTGCCAATTCTAGTGTCGGTTTTTCCACAAAACGCAACACATCCTGACCCGACGCTTCAATATAACCATACCCCGTATTAGGCGCATCCGGATTTATTCCAAAGGTCACAAGCTTATCTTGCGCAGCTAATACCGCGGCTTCACTCACTGCGTGTTGAAAAGCCGCTTGATCCGTCACTAAATGATCCGCTGCTAATATCAACATCATGGCATCTTTGCCATGTATGTTTCGGATATACAACGCGGACATCGCAATGGCCGCTGCCGTATTGCGCCCAAAAGGCTCTAAAATATAACGAGTGGATAAATTTCGGGTATTTACGACCGCAAATTCTTCATCAATTTTAAAAAATAGTTCACGATTCGTCACCGTTAATACTTCGCTCACATCAGGCAATAATGCGCCGCGAATAAACGCTTTTTGCAATAAACTTTGTCCATCTTTCAATCGAATAAACGGTTTAGGATGTAGTTCACGAGAAACTGGCCACAAACGTGAACCTGCACCACCACAGAGAATTGTTGGAATTAATATCATAGTCTGTTTTTAACCTAATTTTGGCGATAAAATAAACAAAATGGTACGCTGTTTGGTGCTCGGAATCAAGTCCGAAAAATGTCCTATATTTAACCTAGAACAAGCAGAGAAAATCTTTACCTGTCAGTGCAATAGGTCTTTATCTGCTTTTTCTAAGATGATGTAAAAAACGCTTCCATCCTAACTTTAATTTGGTTCAGCAACGCTGGCTCTGGTTGAAACCAACGTTCGATTTGCAGTAAGGCTTGACCGACAAACATATGAAATCCCGGGATACCGATACAATTGGCTTGCTTCGCCAAACGTAAGAAAGTGGTTTCAATAGGTTGATAAACACTATCCATCACAACCGTATTCGTTCGAATATGATCGCGATGAAATAACGCCGCGACACAGGGTTGAGTATACACATGTTCCGGTAACGTATTCACTATCAGGGTATAAGATTGTGTTTTTAATTCAGGCAATGCTGCTAAAGCGTACGCCTCAACACCCAACTCTTGTGCCAACACTTGGGCTTTCTCTAGAGTTCGATTCAAAATAATGACCTGAGCACCTTGGCGCCGCGCTTCATAGGCAATCGCCCGCGCTGCGCCTCCGGCGCCTAAAATAAGAATAGTTTGTCGCGCAAGGGGCACGTGTTCTTGTAACGCTTGAATCGCCCCTAATCCATCGGTGTTAAACCCTAACCATTGCGACTGCTGTTGCACCATACTATTCACTGCGTTGATAGGCTGCGATGTCGATTCAATCTTATCCATCCACGCCACCATTGATTCTTTAAGTGGCATCGTAATACTCAACCCATCCAAGGGTAACGCTCGACATAAAGCCATCATTTCCGGCAATTCGGCTACGCTCCTCACCCTTAATTTGATATACACCGCATTACGCAACAATAAATCAATTGCTTGATTATGCAGAATATGACCGACGCTTTTGATCACCGGGTCGCCCAATAAAGCGTAGAGTCGGGTTTCAGTATTTATCTGATGATAATGATACTGGGTTATGAGATCTTCAACAGACAATTGCCCAGAAGCAGTCGGAACATCCCCGCACGCATACGTCAAGACATTCCCCATCATCGGACTCAAAATGCGTGTACACGCGCCATCCTCTCCCATACATAGCCCAATTAGACGGTATTGATCATGATGTTGACGCACAAATTGCACCATGCGTAACCCATCTAAACTGGAATGCGCATAGGTCGCAATTTTATAGATCATCTGTCCCGGACGTTGGATGCGGTGTAATACCGCCAACAAATCCTTAGGCGTGTGATCGAATTGATGATAAGAAATAATAATACGTATGCCTGGATAACACTCGCGGATGATTTCTAATAACGTTTCAGGCACCTCATAGTCTAAATCCACATATTCAGGCGCCAAAGCGCATAGGGCTAAAATAGCGGCGAAGCGCTGGGCGTCATCGTGGGGATATTGCCCGCCTTGGGCCTGGCTTCGCAGCGTAAAAATAACAGGTAGGTCACACGCATGACGTAAGGATGCAACAGCCTCGATATCTAAGGGTTCGAGATAGTCTAGACGGAGTTCTATACCACCCACATGAGCAGGCATCTGTGCCATAGCAACTTTGGCAGACGCGCAATCCGTGACGGGAATAGCGACAACGAGCATGGATAAGTCCGTGTGATAAAAACAATGAGACTAATAGTATACGATGCCGAATTTTTTTCATAAACAATTTCATAAAGGCCATTTCTGTCAAGTGCTATTTTTAATAGCCATCATTCTGAGGAGCGCAACGACGAAACAATCCAGTGCTCCATAACCAAGTCTAAAAAATGTAATGTATTAGTCACTGCCCGGCAGTTTGTAAATCTCCAGTACCCGCAAACGAGAACAATCATCAACAGCAGTATATTGATATGTAGCCCCAATTAAATTGTTCTAAAATGATTAAAAATCAACACCTTGCGAGGCATCAAAAATTATGAAAAACGGACTAGAACTGCCAGAGTGAAGATTGGAAATATCGGTGATATATAAAGCACCTAATGGCGGAAGGGCAAAATTATCTGAAAAACCATCAAAGGGGAGAAATAGTTTATCTCTGCGCGATACAGATCAAGGCCATCTTTCACCGCAACTGCAACGCTTAAGGTTGGCTTGACTACCCTAATTAATTATGGGATAGTAGCCATGCGAGGTTGGACTTGCTATGTGTCATTCCACTGGGTCAATTGGCGACACACTGATTGACCCTTTCTATGTAGGACGCCCGGGAACCACTGTAGAAACCGCATGCTTGAAAATCATTTGTGTGGTTGCCGATTTTAATAAAATGACCTCATCATCATAATCATCAACCGTCCCGTGCAATTTTATTCCATTCACCAAGAAAATAGAGACAAGCCCGCCCTCTTTCTTCAGTTGACTCAAAAATGCGTCTTGTAATTGGTCTTTTGGCATTTTTAGCTCCTTATTGTTCTTAATAGCACTGCTTATGTGATTCAATATCGACACGTTTGTGTAATACTTGAGTTTTTTTGTTAACTTAGATAAACGGGGATATTTATAGAATTAAGCTAAAGTCAGAGTGAGTCGGGTTCAGTGGGGTGGGCAACGCAACGCATGCCCACCAGGCGTGCTTAGACGTCAATATTCTCTGCTTCTAAAGCATTACTTTCGATAAACTCTCGACGCGGTTCAACATTGTCGCCCATTAAGGTTGTAAAGATCTCATCAGCAGCAATCGCATCATCGATAGTGACTTGAAGCATACGACGTACGTTAGGATCCATCGTAGTTTCCCAAAGCTGTTCGGGATTCATTTCTCCTAACCCTTTATAGCGTTGGATCGTTTGACCGCGTTTGGCTTCAGACATTAACCACGCCAACCCAGCGTCAAAAGATTTAATGTTACATTTTTTCTCGCCGCGTTGCACATACGCGCCTTCATCGATAAGTGCAGTGAGTTCGTTGTGAATCGCATGCATTTCTTGAAAATCTTTCGACAATAAGAATTCGCGATTGAGGATAATCACGGTCTCACTTCCATGCTGACGAATGATAGCCTTGGGTAAAAAAGCCTCGCTTTCTGGCGTGGGAATTAAACTTACGATGAACTGTTGGTTTTTGAGACCAAGGGCCGACACATAGTTCTGTAAATGAGTGACCCAACTTTGCATCCTGTCTTGATCTTGAAAATGGTGGCTTTCTAGTAACGGTAAGGTGATCACTTGTTTCAACAGATCGGGATCATAACGCCGTGCATGTTTTCGGATGATTTGTTCAAGACGCCGAAATTGATTAACGGTTTGATTCAACGCGATAGCAGAAATAGGCGGCGCATCTTTAGAGGGATAAAAGCTCGCTCCCTCTAAAGCAGATAAGGTCAAAGACTCGAATAGCGCATCATCATCCTTAACGTACTGCTCGTGCTTTCCTTGCTTAATTTTATACAAAGGCGGTTGTGCAATGTAAATATATCCGCGCGTGATGAGTTCGGGGGTTTGTCGATAAAAAAACGTCAACAGTAAGGTGCGAATATGCGCACCATCGACGTCGGCATCGGTCATGATAATAATGCGATGGTAGCGGGCTTTATCTGGATCGTATTCGTCAGGACCAATCCCACATCCCAGCGCAGTAATTAAATTCCCAACTTCTTGAGATGCAAGCATTTTATCAAAGCGCGATTTTTCAACATTTAAGATTTTACCTTTAAGCGGTAAAATCGCTTGAAATTTACGATCTCGCCCTTGTTTAGCAGAGCCGCCCGCGGAGTCTCCTTCCACAATATATAACTCGGATAATGCCGGATCTTTTTCCTGGCAATCCGCTAATTTTCCGGGTAAGCCTGCAATTTCTAACGCACCCTTTCGCCGAGTCAAATCACGGGCGCGTCGGGCAGCTTCGCGAGCGCGGGCGGCATCGATCATTTTGCCTACAATAATTTTCGCAGCAGCAGGATTTTCGAGCAAGAAATCGTTTAATTTTTCAGCAACGGCGGACTCTACGGCGGATTTAACTTCGGAGGAAACTAATTTATCTTTGGTTTGCGACGAAAACTTAGGATCGGGCACTTTGACCGATAATACGGCTGTTAGGCCTTCACGTGCATCATCACCGGTGGTATCCACTTTCGCTTTTTTGGCATACCCTTCCTTTTCAATATATGTATTTAAGGTCCGGGTTAACGCAGAACGAAATCCGGCGATATGCGTCCCGCCATCGCGTTGTGGGATATTATTGGTGAAACATAATAATGTTTCTTGATACGAATCATTCCATTGCATGGATAGCTCGATACCAATATTATCTTTATACATATTCATGGAAAATATCACGGGCATAATCGGCGTTTTATTGCGATTAAGATGTTCAACAAACGCTCGAATCCCGCCTTCATAACAAAACGTTTCACTTTTATCGGTGCGTTCATCCATCAAATGAATACAGACGCCTGAATTTAAAAACGATAATTCACGGAGGCGTCGTGCCAAGATATCGTAATGAAATTCAATATGGCTAAATGTTAGTGGAGAAGGTTTAAACCAGAGCTGCGTACCGGTCATATGCGTTTCACCCGTGATTGCAAGCGGGGCCTGCGGTTCACCATGGCGATAATGTTGTTCATGGACGTTGCCATCACGATAGATGACCAAATGGAGTAATTCGGATAGCGCATTGACCACCGAGACCCCTACCCCATGTAACCCGCCTGATACTTTATAAGAATTATCGTCAAATTTACCCCCCGCATGTAAGATAGTCATAATCACTTCAGCTGCGGAGCGGCCTTCTTCTTTGTGAATATCAACCGGGATCCCACGGCCATCATCGATGACCGTAATCGACTCGTCAGCGTGAATGGTGACCGTGATTTCATGACAATGGCCTGCCAATGCTTCGTCAATCGCATTATCCACCACCTCGAAAACCATATGGTGCAACCCTGTGCCATCATCGGTGTCACCAATATACATACCCGGCCGTTTTCTGACCGCATCAAGGCCTTTTAATACTTTAATATTGGTCGAGTCATAGGTCGTTTTTTCAACACTCATGGTAGGGCATCCTCGTTATCGATTGCACGATAGAGATCATCTCAATACAAGCCAAAATTATACCATTATTTGGTTGAGGTTTCGAGTTAAATTACACTGAGTCGCGATGAGAAGTCCTTTGTTTTTAAATACATTTCAATCACGTTCCTAGCGTCCTGAACCGTCTCTCTATAGGGGTTAGATTGTGTATTGGGGAGGGTAACCACTGTTGCTTGCTTATCCGTATGGTTTGCCACAATAAAGCAATCGGAACGAAAAGCACCGCCGTCTAAATTAATATGATTGCTGTCGTGACGCACAGCATCTTCTCCACAGGTGACAATATTATGTCCACAGTATACCGGCATTGAAGCCGCGCTGCGCTTACCTTGCGCGTAAGTAGGCAGACCGTTTACATGGAGTCTTGCCCAGGTTAAATGGGTCCTATCATCAAGAGAGAGTGAGTCCTCGTGCATTGAAAATAGGGTGTCTAATTCCGGATCACTGAAAGGCATATCTGCATGACACACTAAAAACCCATCCGTGTCAGGTGTTCCGACTCGAAGAATATAAGGAAGCTGTTGTGCGTAGGATAAAAGTGGCGTTAGGCCTTCAATTTTAGAATAATTTAGAAAGCACTGTTTGCACGTTTCCAAGTCGATTGTGTCCGCATATAACGCAGTTTTTAACATCCTGCGGTGTTGCGGTTCTGCCAGGACCCATTCACCGCCATTTAATAAAAAATAATAAATATCCTCAGCAGTAGCGTCCGTTGCAAACGCCTTTAAGAGCATATTCTCATGATTTCCGCGAGCGACGAAAATCGGGTATTGTTGAATCAACGAATAGACTTTGAGCGGCTCGGGTCCGCGATCGAATAAGTCGCCGACCATAAATAAACGGTCATGAGGCGCTAGTTTTTTCAAAACAAGTTCTAATAATTCGCCGCAGTTGTGAACATCTCCAATCAAATAGTCTTTTCCAGAGTAATTGCTGTCCAATTGTAATAGCATATTAGGCTTTTTTTGAAGAAAGGTAAGGATAAGTATAGTGGGTAAAATCGCCGGAGAAAAGATGGCTCGGGACTTACGTTTTTTTGGTCGCCGCCGAGGGTATTACCCCTGGGTTACGCAGTTCGACATCGCTTGAAACGCCAAAGAACGTAAGGGGCGTGTGAGAGGTATGTGGGACGGTGGAACGCTTTATTTTTTGTGAAGTCGGTATTTCTGCTTCAGAAAAATGCAAAATTTCGGTCTTTTTTAACGATGTCAGGAATGCTTGCAAATCAAAGGACAAGTAACTGGGAATAAGAGACACGTGCCTTTGACGATCCGTCTCATAGTCTTGCAACGATACGCTGTTATCGACAAGAACTTGACGAAAGTCTTCGAAAATTTCTAAGATACCCTGATAATATTGGTCAAATAATGCAGGGTAAGATTGCAATTCTTCTTGGAACACTTTTTTAACACACGCGAGCGCATAAAAAATTTCATATTTTTCACGATTAGCCTGGGGGTTCGCAAACGACACGAGAAAACATAGTTTCGGATCGCCTTGCTCAACACCAAAAATCGTGCGCATATGTTCACGACATTCCGGTGTAGCCAGCATAACGCTCGTCAAGTGTGCTAAAAATGAATGATTTTTGCGTAACACATCGACCCAAAAAAAAGCACTCTCAGGAAACGCATAAATAGAACCATATTCGCTCTGAAAAAACGTTGGGTTGCCCTTCAATATTGCCCCAGTGTCTTCGTCATTGGTATCTGGGGGCGCGTTATAGGCTTCGAGTAATTGCGTAACAATTTCCCTACGAGTAAGGTATTTTTGAGAGGATAACGGATTAAAAATAAAATAAGCATTGTCAATAACCAGGCAATTTTGTCCACCATAAGCACCACCTGGATGTTTTAATGAGTATTTTTGAACATTAAACACATGCTCAATGCCGACAGAATCAGCGAGTCGTTCAGCGGTAAAGAAATCAAACAACGGATTGCCAAGGTGCGCTTTACCTTCATCCGCTCCTTGATAAATAAAGCGTGTGATTAAAATTGATTGATGACGATAACGATCATTAAACGCATCGTCCCCTAATATAAAACGAATCCCGAACCATATGCCTAATTGACAAAACATCCCGCAATCGATGACCGCCGGCCCTCTCAGTAAAGAATTTAAAGCTTCTGCAGGTGTAGGCCCAAAATATTCGAGCGCCATGCATTGATCTTTGGCAATGATCTGCCACTCTTTTGGCTTGAGGGCATCCAAAGAGTGCGCAACCACCTGGTGATAAGGAAGGCATTGCTCGTTCCATAAATACGCCAAATCATTAGGAATATATAATCCAGAGAAACGATTGCCATAAACCCGGGCGCGCTCCTCCGGTAGCATGTTTACTAGATCACTAAAGTGTTTGATGCCTTCTTTAAAATGATCGGTCGTGGGCTCTTTGGCAGGTGCAAATTTCGCTAACATGTGGTCTAAAACGGTCGAATCAGGATGAAGCTGGTTTAGATGTTCTAAAAAATGATGTTGCATAAATACTCGTTAATATTAAAATGTTGATTAATATTGTAACATAAAATATTATAAATAATCACTTTTGGTGACTAACCTAAGGCATAGCCTTTATTGACCTAAGGAAATCAGCATTTCTTGTGCGTGTACGCGGGTTTGGGGGGTAACAGTCAAACCGCCGAGCATTCGCGCAATTTCTTCTATCTTATTTTCTGGAGTAAGGCAGGTAATCAGTGAGAATGTTT
>CANNJG010000021.1 GCA_947504795.1 Legionellaceae bacterium | reverse complement strand
TGACCAATGTTAAAAAAGTTCATCAACGTATTATTGTTTACTTTGGCAAACATGCTTTAAATATTTATGGCTTGCCAGCGGACCTTGAACAAGTTGAGATTAACTACTCTAATTATAAAAATCTTCTACATTGGTGCGAAAGGTAGGTTTAAGGCTCAACATAGATATCATTTATTCCTCGCCTCGGATACCTGTATTTGATCCTAATCCAATCACTTTGTAATACAATTGATTAACCGATAGTCCTTGAGCGCCAACTCAGTAAGCCAACAGGATGATACGCCACTGGATGCTCGATACAGGGCTGTTCTTGAATAGGCGTTGCAATACGCAGGATTAAGATGCGAGTTGGGGCCTCAGTATCCAGAAGACTCAGCAACCAATGATGGCTAGCATGCGATCCAGATAACTTCATACAGGGATAATCGCCTAAATCGCTCATCAGATAGCGATAATGTTTGGCATAATCCTGGCCTTGCTCAACCAATTGTTTTTGCAGCATCGTATCATTTACCACGGCTTGATCCGCGGGAAAACGAGGATTCATTTTTAACCGGTTACCCTGCGCGCGTTGGGAGTCGAGTTGCGCTTTCGTAGACATGAGCCCTAGCACTAGTTGTTCGGTTACGGCGTCTAATTCAGCTTCTCTAGACTGAGAGTTGGCATAAAGATGTTGACGGCGCATCGCTAACTGAATCATCTTATTCTGCGCGAGGATCAACCCAGTTATTACACTTAGCATCACGACCACCGTTAACAATACAAAGCCTGATTTAGGCATCATGCGACATTCCGTATGCGAATATCGATAGGATAGGATGGCGCCTGTTGCACTTGTAGGTCTCCATGTACAATCGTGTCCCCCAATGTGGCTTCGATACGCCAAGTCAGTGCTTGTACGTCGGCCATCAAGGTTTCTCGGTGTTTGTGATCATAATATAGACGCTGAGTTTTTAATCCAAAGGTTACGGACGTCCACTCGCCCAGGTACATTGGAGAATAATACGCAAATGCCAACGGTTGCTTCAGGCTCAACGTCGTTCCTTGTTGCTCAAAATGGGATATGATTTCAGCATGATGGCAATCTGCAATTAATAATTGCCCGTGAAACGTCACGGAATGGGCCTCGGGAATAAATAACTGATGGGGACTCATGATGCGCGACACGGGGATGAACCCATCGGCCATCCGGTAAGCAGTGATCACACTCGGATCCTTCGGATCTAAAGCGAGCGGCGGTAACGGTGTAACGGTTTGCAAAGCTCCAATTGGCAAACAAGGGGTAAATCCCGCTTGTTGAATCACGGAACGTAACAAACCTACGCTTATTTGCAGACGTGACGTTTGATTCAGCATTGTTTCCGTCTCAAGAAATTGCTGAAAGGTGGCACCGTATAATTGCATCACTAACGTAATCAGGCTCAAGGCCAATGTCAAGGCGACCATAAGTTCGACAAGGCTGATGCCGCGTTCGTGAACATTACTCGCCAGTAAGCAACGCTGCACTTGCAGTTTGGTTTGATTCGCAATACGATGAAGTTGCCATTGTTGTTTTAATAACACTAATGACAAACTAACGACTAATAAGAGCGACACGAGCACTTCACTTAGAGAAAAACCACGCTCCATTGACTTCTTCCGTGCTGTCAGGTTGGTGGGCAGTACCTTAACGTATTAGACGGTACAAAGCAAGGAGTGCCATCGTATGCCCTGTGATTATCAACAGTTAACCCATCCCGGCGTTCAACACCTATTTCCGTATATCCCTGGAAAATCGATTCAAGAAGTGCGTCAACAACATGGGATCACCGATATCATTAAACTTGGCAGTAATGAAAATGCGTTAGGCTGCAGCCCACATGTCATGACTACCTTACACGCCTTATCCATGGATAGTGTTATGCAGTACTCGGTGTATGCTCATCATCCTTTGCTGCATGAACTCGGCGAATTCTTGGGTATCGATGTCCAACACCTAACCTTAGCCAATGGATCCGATGCCTTGTTTGGATTGTTGATGATTTGTTTTGCTTTAGGTCAAGACAAACATATCATCACACATGACTATGCATTCAGCACGTATAGAATTCAAGCGCATACCTATGGGATCCCTATTGTCAGCACCCCGATGCGCGATTGGCAAGTCGATATCGATGCCATGATCACGACTTGCAATGAGAAAACCGCGTTGATATTTATTGCGAACCCGAATAATCCTACGGGGGGATGGATCCCCACAGCAGAAATTAAACGCTTGTTAGGCCATATTCCGGAAACAACCTTATTGGTATTAGATGAAGCGTATATTGAGTTTTTACCCTCGCATCAAGAAGCATTGAGCTTGCTCAAGCACTACCCAAATTTAGTGATTACTCGAACTTTTTCTAAAGCGTATGGTTTAGCAGGATTGCGCTTGGGCTATGCGATTGCCCATCCACAAATCACTGTCTTGATGAAAAAAATTCATCTGCCCTTCGCGGTCAATATTGCAGCGCTCACGGCAGGCAGTGCTGCACTTAAGGATCAGACGTTCGTTGATAGGACTCGACAAACTATTCTTCAGAATCGTAATGAGTTGGCACAACAATTGCAGAAACACGGCGTGGCTTACTTAGCCACTTATGCCAATTTCATCACCCTTAATTGCGAACAAGATTGCCTGGGAATTGTTCTGAATTTAGAAAAAATGGGTATCATTGTAAGACCATTGCATCCCTATGGCATGAATAACTATATGCGTGTTACGATCGGTACGCAAGAACAGAATCAACGGTTTTTAAACGCTTTGTTACACATTATAAACGAGCCCTCTTTACAAGGTGCATTCAATCCTAACCTTCATCCATAGAAGGTATCACTTCAACTATTAAGGACACACCCATGACAAGTTCCCTCAACACCAAACACTGCGAAGCGTGCGAAGGCATCGGTCAGGCTTTAGACGCAGAACAAATTCAACATTTATTACCCCAATTAACCTCAGGATGGCGCGTGACCGCGGATAACAAGCAAATAAAGAAATCATTATCCTTTGCGGATTTCTATGAAACTATGGCATTTGTGAATGCGGTGGCGTGGATAGCAAATCAAGAGAATCATCATCCCGATTTGGAGATCGGTTACAACCATTGTCACATTACCCTCATGACGCATGCCCTAAAGGGATTGTCGATGAATGATTTCATTTGCGCAGCTAAATTTGATGCGTTACTTGTTGATTAGAACGAGGGGGCAATCAACCCTAATCATTCAAAAAGTAGGGTTTCAGCGTCGTCCATACATCGGCATTTAGTTGGCCAGTGTTTGGATCAATCGCGGTAACGGTATCCCCTAAGAAACCAATTCCCCAAAAAAACAGATTGTTAGTCTGCAGCGTCTCACTCAAGTAAGGCATGAGCGCATTCGTGATAAACGCTTTACCCGATGCCGTTTTCCAAGAAGCCTCGCCTAACACAACCGGGTAATTGGCTTTAGATAAAAAGCCCCAGGTCCAATTAAAACGCAGGGTACTCGGTGCTCCTGGCGCAGATTCCCATCCAGCAACTTCTGCAGGATAAACATGCGGCGAAAAAACAATATGCGCGTGGTTAGCAGATTCATCGCCCAATAACCAAGTTAACGCTTTGGGTTGAATGCCTGACTGGGTCAATGCATCACTTAGCTTTGTTCTATCCATCATGGCAATGCCTTGCTTAGCGCTGGTTTGGCTTAATAAGGGTTTAAAATCCTCACCCCAATTTCCTTTAAAATACACCCGCTCTCGATCCCCGCATGCTGCGGGATCTGGAGAATGTGAATACGCATTGGGATCATCAACCATATCCGCTTTGGCCACACAAATCGGTGGGGTATCCGGATCATTAGACCCTTGATCCGCGCCCTCCACAAATAACAACAAAGAAGGATTGCTCGCATACACTGCATTAGCCGCGGTTGCGATTACTTTAACCCATGGTACCTGTTGATTGTTGGTTGTGAACCAGTTGAGTTGGTAAGGCTCATTGAAAATATCAATCCCTATTACATTATCTAAGCCCTTTTGCTTGATCTGATCCGCTAAAAATGACAGATCTCGCTGGTATTGTGATAAGTCGTAGACAGTCCCATCCCGCATAGCATCGCCGTACCCATAACGATGATGCATATCGACCATGACATACAGATTATGGCGTTGCATTTCAGTCAGCACTGTCCAGAATGCGTCTTTAGGAGAAACAGCCGTTTCACATCCTGACCAAGTTGTTGCCCAGCGCTGACAGAAAAGACCATTACCTTGAGTCGGGTTCCCAGAATCTGCATAAGACAAATTTAAAGCAACCGTGTTGCTATCATCGTACAACACGCCCGGTTGTATAGGAATGCGCACCGTTTTAAATAGGGGAAAGTCCCCCATTGAGGATGGCACTGCTTCATCAGCAACAAGCACATCCAACATCCCATAGGCGCGTTTACTCGCTGTAATCGCATACAAAGGATTACTCTGTAACCCTTGAAATACATTGGTATCCTGAAACCCTGACCAGGAAATCCCATTGATACCGATAGGCGCATTATCATCCGTAAAAATGTGACTTTTCTGAGTATAATAAGCCGATGCCTGCAGAGAACATAACAACATGAACATCGAGCTTGCAACCTTATAACCCATTATGCCTCTCCATAGATCGTATGACTAAGTATAGCACAAAAAAAACCCGTCAATTGACGGGTTTTTAAATTGGGTGTGCGCGGGAATTACATCATACCGCCCATTCCACCCATGCCGCCCATACCGCCCATACCACCGGCATCACCAGCACCTTCATCTTTCTTAGGGAGTTCTGCAACCATGCATTCTGTCGTTAGCATTAAGCTCGCAATCGATGCAGCATTTTGCAATGCTGTACGCGTCACTTTAGTTGGATCCAAAATACCCATTTCAACCATATCGCCGTACTCACCAGTAGCCGCGTTGAACCCATAATTACCTTCAGACTTAGCAACTTGGTTCACAACAACAGAGGCTTCATAACCAGCATTGGTAACGATTTGGCGCATAGGCGATTCGATAGCACGACGCAGAATATCAATACCCATGTTTTGATCATGGTTGTCGCCTTTCAAGCCATCCAGGGCTATCTGTGCACGCACCAGCGCAACACCACCTCCTGCTACGATACCTTCTTCTACGGCTGCACGAGTCGCATGCAAGGCGTCTTCAACACGCGCTTTCTTTTCTTTCACTTCAAACTCAGTCGCACCGCCTACTTTGATCACGGCAACACCACCTGCTAATTTTGCAACACGTTCTTGCAATTTTTCACGATCGTAATCAGAGGTTGTTTCGACCATTTGCGCACGAATTTGCCCAATACGGTCGTTGATATCTGCAGGTTTGCCATGACCATCAATGATGATACTGTTGTCTTTGGTAATCACAACACGCTTTGCAGTGCCTAAATCTTCTAATGTCGCAGCTTCTAAGCTCTTGCCGATTTCTTCAGAAATCACTTGTGACCCTGTAAGGATGGCAATATCTTGTAACATGGCTTTACGGCGATCCCCAAATCCTGGCGCTTTTACCGCACAGACTTTGACAATACCACGCATGTTATTCACGACTAATGTCGCCAAAGCCTCACCTTCAACATCTTCTGCGATAATCAACAATGGACGGCCCGCTTTAGCAACCCCTTCCAATACAGGTAACATGTCACGAATATTCGAGATTTTTTTGTCGACCAGTAAAATGAAAGGCTGTTCTAATTCAGCTGACATATTTTGTTGATTGTTAATAAAGTAAGGAGAAATATAACCACGGTCAAATTGCATACCTTCGACAACCGATAACTCGTTGACTAAGCTGTTACCATCTTCAACGGTAATCACGCCTTCTTTACCTACTTTTTCCATTGCTTCGGCAATGATAGAACCAATTGCTTCGTCAGAGTTCGCAGAAATCGTACCCACTTGCGCAATCGCTTTTCCATCTTTGCAAGGCTTAGACATTTCTTCCAATTTCTTCGTAACGGCTATCACTGCTTTGTCAATACCACGTTTCAGATCCATTGGGTTCATGCCAGCAGCAACCGCTTTGTGGCCTTCAACCAAAATAGAACGTGCTAAGACGGTCGCTGTTGTTGTACCATCGCCAGCCGTATCCGATGTTTTAGACGCAACTTCTTTAACCATCTGTGCGCCCATATTTTTAAACCGATCTTCAAATTCAATTTCTTTCGCTACGGATACACCATCTTTCGTGACAGTAGGGGCACCATACGATTTTTCTAGGACAACATGACGTCCACGAGGTCCCATTGTTACTTGGACCGCGTTTGCTAAGGCATTAACCCCAGCCAGCATTTGTTGGCGCGCATCATCGCCAAAACGAAGTTCTTTAGCCATTATTTATCTCCAATTAAATAGTTAACTCAGAATTAATCATTTACAACAGCCATGACGTCGTCTTCACGCATCACAACTAATTCTTGATTATTCACTTTAACTTCTGTTCCACTGTATTTGCCAAATATAACAATATCACCAACTTTTACCGCTAAAGCTCTAACATCACCATTGTCTAACGCTTTACCCGTACCAATTGCAACGACCTCACCACGCATAGGTTTTTCTGCTGCACTATCTGGAATCACAATCCCACCTGCTGAAGTACGCTCTTCTTCCAAGCGACGCACAACAACTCGATCGTGTAAAGGACGAATCTTTATACTCATTTAAAGTCTCCTAATTGGTTTAATATCGCACATAAATTCAGTGTGAATCACGCTGATGTCACCTATATGGGGACAGGGTATTTTATTTTCAAGAGCAGAAATGCAAATAAATGAAAAATCAAAGAGATCACAGGCCTGTGATCTGATATGATGGATTGTCTCAAAATCAACTTTCAGGATTGTTATGGCAGCCTCTATTCGATTGCTATTACTCTTTTGGTCACTCTTTTGTGTCGCAGCCCCGGCCGCTCAAAATCAAGCCTTTGTATTTGACGCCATCCATCTAGATGCCAACACCGTCCGGTTGCACTGGACCACCAAAACCAATTATTTTTTATATCAACAACATATATCGGTCGATATCCTCAATCACCCGCACCTCCGTTTAGGCAGGATTCGTTATCCAGAGCCTCAAATCAAAATCAATCAACAAGGACAACAAGTTCTCGTGTACCGCGATGACCTGACCGTTGATGTACCTGTCTTATCCGACAGCGGTGGAGAATACCTTATTGCAGTGCATTACCAAGGGTGTTCTGACGAAGGGTTCTGCTATCCACCGCAAACCCGCACACTCAAACTCTCATTCACACCGGACGCGGGATTAATCCTGGTCACTCAAGAAACACAGCCCCCTCAGCCCATACCCCCTTCGCCGCGTGCGCTGCTCGCGGCACCCAGCTCACAAGCCCAAACCCTGCTCACTAACGCCAATCCTATCGGAATCATCTTGAGTTTTTTTGGATTTGGCTTATTACTGGCATTCACACCGTGCGTGTTACCGATGATACCGGTATTATCCGGCATTATTGTAGGGCACGGACATAACGTGACCACGCATAAGGCCTTTTTATTATCTCTGAGTTATGTCTTAAGCATGTCTGCGACTTACGGTATCATCGGCGCATTCATTGCCAGCATGGGGGCAAACTTACAAATTATCATGCAGTCTCCTTGGATTATAAGCAGTTTTAGTGTTCTATTTGTTTTTCTTTCGTTATCCATGTTTGATATCTATACGTTTCAACTGCCTACTTCTTGGCAAGCAAAATTTGCTCAAATGACACGTACTCAGGCGAGTGGACATTACCTCAGTGCCGCCATAATGGGCGCAATGTCAATTCTTATTTTATCACCTTGTGTCACGCCTCCACTGATTGGCGCACTGAGTTATATTGCTGAAACACATTCTGCATTCCGTGGATTACTTGCGTTATTTTTCTTGGGATTAGGCATGGGATCGCCCTTATTAGTCATTGGCGCATCTGCCGGAAAATTATTACCCAAAGCTGGGTTATGGATGAACACCATCAAACGTTTTTTTGGGGTTTTACTACTAGGATTGGCCATCCATCTCCTTTCGCGCTTAATTGTGCCTTTTTACAGTATGGTCGCATGGTCAGCCTTGTTCATATTTTCCGGATTAGGTCTCAAGCCCTTCACCGCGCCGCCGACAAAACGCTCGATATTATCCCAAGTCATCGGCTTGATGGCCATAGCTTATGGGATCTTTATTTTATACGGTGCCAGCGCGGGGCACACCAATCCCTTACAACCCCTGGCGATGTCCTCTCCAACCATTCCTGCGGAAACATCAACGCGTTTCGTTGTTAAAACACTTCCAGCCACCCTGGATGCATTGGCGCAAGCCAAACAAAATCATCAGGCAGTTATGATTGATTTTTATGCCTCATGGTGCGATTCTTGTCAAAAAATTGAAAAAACCACACTTCGTGATCCCAAGGTATTAGCCCTTCAAGAACGCATCCAGATCATCCAAATTGATTTATCGGATAATAATCAAGACACCCAAGCATTACTCAGATACTTTAAAGTCATTGCGCCGCCGACATTTACATTTTATGACGCATTAGGAAATCGTATTGATGATCTAAACTGGGAAGGGATCCTCGATGCGGATAATTTACTGATTAGACTCCAAAGTGCCATTGCTGCGACTAATTAAACCCACACCTGATAAATATCGAACCGTACTGTTTTTCCAGAAATGTGATGCTGAGGAACCCGAAGAGGCGGTAGTCGTTGTGGCCATTTGACCACTACTTTTTTCCGGGCTCTTTTGATAGCCAATGCTATCAGCTCTGAAACGTTTTCATCACTTCCAAAGAGTTGTTGTAATACTTGCATGTCTTTCTTGACTAACGCCGATTTTTGACGAACCGGATGCATGGGATCAATATAAATCAGATCGGGATAAGCGTCAGGTTCCAAATGCTGCAAGTATAAATAAGCATCGCAATGAACTAAGGACAGCGCTGAAATATCAGCGGGTAATCGTTCTAGCCCATCCGCAAGAAGCGCGGCCATCACCGGTTGTTTTTCAACAAGCAAAACCTGTGCACCCGCTTCTGCCAATAACGCAGCATCCCTGCCCCATCCTGCTGTCGCATCCACAATACGCATACCAGAAATCGGTTTACAGGCACGAATTAAAGCATGCGATTTATCAAGCTTAGCTCTATGCAAAACGCGAGAAAAATCCACTTGTAACCCTGAAAATCTAGGACTAAGTAGAAACAGTCCCTGTAATGTTAATTCTAAGCGCGGCAGCGCTTGCATATCAACCACAAAACCGTAGTGTTGGGCTAACTGTTGGGCTTTTTCAGCGAGGGTATCGTCCGTATAACCAATGGGAAAATACATAAGAATCCTTGGTCCATTCTAAGGTATGCTGGATAATCTGATATTTAAATGAGTACATTCCCGCCTGCGCGGGAATGTACTCGCTATCTTTTTTCATCTCCTCCCTATCAGGGGGTATAACCTATCTTACGATATCGATGCTTTTTTGATTAAGTCTTGCAGTGTTTCTTCGCTGGCAGCACCTGGAATAAATGCAGATTCCGTACCGGGTTTAAATTGTCCATTCGGTGTCGACATCACGATAAACGCAGGCGTACCCATCAAATGAATGGCCTCCGCTAATTTACGGCTATCTTCTAATGTAGCGGTCACCGTCGGTGAATTGATATCTGTTTTCAATTTACCCATATTCAGAGCAGCTTTTTTAGCAATCGCCATGATTTTATCTTCACTCAAATGATGCTCTCCATTAAACAGAGCACTTTGGATATTCATATACTTGCCTTGCATGGCTGCAGCAATCGCTACACGAGACGCCATTTCTGATTCTTTACCGAAAATAGGAAACTCCTTGAACACAACACGCAAGTTCGGGTTTTTGCTAATAAGTTTATTAACGACAGATTTCATTTTAATACAATGAACACATTGGTAATCGAAAAACTCAATCAAGGTAACATTACCGTTAGGGTTGCCAGCAATCGTCAATTGACCACTCGCCAAGGACGTTGCATTTTGTGAAATAGCGGATTTAGCTTGTGCCTGCAACATTTCTTGTTGTTTTTTCTGCAAGGCTTGGGATGCTTCGATCAATACATCAGGATTGGTCACTAAATAATCATGAACAATTTTTTCGATCTCTTGTTTATTCATTTTCGTTGCTGTTTGGGCTTCCGCGGCATGCGCCGCAGGCACACCAATGGCCAACGCTAATGCGCTCATTGCAAAAACGTGTTTGATTTTCATTTTCAATTATCCTTGTATGGTTTTTTAAACTTAAGAACCCTAGCATTTGCCGAACGAAAATTCAAGCTGGCAATTGATTGATTTTCCAAACCCTTGGCTGACAGGTAGATGCAACCTCATCTTATGCTAAGGACGCGTCTGGTTCTGCTGCTGCCTCCCCGAATTGCATCTGCACCACATATACAATACATTATTAAAACATCCGCTCTCAGCTCCAGGAGCCCATTATGAAAATCCCTATCAAGCTACTCGGCTGCCTAATACTCCTCTTTCTGCCACTCATCCATCTTCAAGCGGCCGCCTCTAACCCCATCGATCTCACCTATCCATTCAACACCCAAACCATTTACTGGCCTACCGAAAAGGGCTTCAGTCTCAAAAAACTTTTTTATGGCCTCACGTCAAAAGGGTATTTTTATTCTTCTTATCATTATTCCGCGCCTGAACACGGTGGGACGCATATAGATGCCCCTCGCCATTTCTTAAAAAAAGGTTTAGCGGTCGATCAAATCCCTGTGGAGCAGTTAATCGGATCGGCTGTGGTCGTTGATGTACGAAAACAAGTTGAACATAATCGTGACTATGCAATCACCGTGCGAGACATTAAATACTTTGAAACACACTATCGCCTTTTAGGTCCCAAAGATATAGTGCTCTTTCGGACTGGTTGGGGTCAATATTGGGGTCATAAAAAACAATATCTCGGATCAGACAAATTGGGTGATGTGACACACCTTCATTTTCCTGGAATCTCTAAAGAAGCAGCCCAATATCTCGTCGACAAAAAAGTGAAAGCGATTGGCCTAGATACCCCGAGCTTAGATCCGGGTATTTGCAACGAATTTTGGGCACATCGAATTATTTTATCTGCTAATATTTACGGCATCGAAAACGCAGCAAATTTAAACTTACTGCCAACAACAGGCGCCACATTAATCGTGGCACCTATGAAAATTGAGGGCGGCAGTGGTGCACCGAGTCGTTTATATGCGTTAACGCCATAACTGGCTTGGACAAACCTCGGTCTAAAGCGAGCCGGTGACCTCAGGCGAGCCCCCCCATAAAAATTTAGACAAAAAGCACTTGGTCGAAGATAGGGAGATAGGAATCTCTTGTGACATTCACAAAAGCGCATGATTTTATACGGAAGGGCTATCAATTTCATAGTGACACGGCCGATGGCGAGAACCCTATTCGTTGCATACTGACATCGGCTTCTGTCCATGATAGCCAAGGCATGCTGCCTTTAGCAGTCATGACGCAACAACGCTACCGCCTGCGTCCCCGCTGCAGCGCCTACACCCCGCTACTTGTTAGCAGGGTGCATGAATTAAGCAAGATCGCTGGATACCGCGCATAAAGCGCGGTACGTTGGGGGGGGAGCGCGCTGCGTAGGGGAGAACCGCGCTGCGTAGGGGAGAACCGCGCTGCGTAGGGGAGAACCGCGCTGCGTAGGGGAGAACCGCGGCACGTCGGCGGAAAGAGAGTGGTTAGCCTTATACAGCGAATGGTAGGCAATGAGACGAGCGTTTAAGAGCGCGGTTTATCAAAACGCCAGTTGTTAACTGTCTCGACTTGGTTTAAAAAAATAGATAAGGATCAATTACCCCGCTATTCTTCAGGCCCATAATAAGTCACACCAATTTTAATCCGTTCCCGATCATTCTGTTTGCGCCAAGCATTGGTATCACGCAGAGAATAAACGCAGCCACAATACTCTTGTTTATAAAATGATTCGCGTTTAGCGATTTCATACATACGCGCCGCTCCGCCGCCTTTGCGCCAGTTATAGGTCCAATAGGTTATATTGGGATAACGCGATGCTGCGCGCACGCCGGCGTCATTGATCTGGTTCATATCTTTCCAACGCGAAATCCCCAAAGAACTGCAAATCACGGGAAACCCATGTTCGTGAGCATACAGCGCGGTACGTTCAAAGCGCATATCAAAACAGGTCGTACAACGTTTGCCGCGTTCAGGCTCATATTCTAATCCTTTCACGCGTTCAAACCAGTTATCCTTATCATAATCTGCGTCAATAAATGGAATATGATGTTTGGTTGCAAAGGCAATGTTTTCTTGTTTACGGATTTCATATTCTTGTATCGGATGAATATTGGGATTATAGAAATAAATCGAAAATTGAATTTCTGATGCGATGAGCGCTTCCATCACTTCCCCAGAACAGGGCGCACAGCAAGAATGCAGTAATAACGAACTCGCACCATGGGGTAAGCTTAATTGCTCACGTTCAATCATGATCTACTCGGATAAAATGTTGTCTGTAATACACCAATTCCGCAATCGAGTCTTTGACATCGTCTAACGCTAAATGTTTTGATTGTTTTGCAAAACCCGACATAAGTTTGGGGCGCCAGCGCATAACCAATTCTTTTAAGGAACTCACATCCAGTAACCGATAATGAAAAAAATTCGCCAAATTCGGCATATATTCACATAAAAATCGCTTATCCTGACAAATACTATTCCCACACATAGGGGATTGACCCTTATCAACCCACTGCTGCAGAAACGCTATGGTTTCTTGCTCGGCGCGCGTTTCATTCACATCGCTCGCACGGACTCGCGCAACCAAACCAGACTGATTATGCTGACGGGTATTCCAAGCATCCATACCGGCCAGCACCTCATCCGATTGATGAATGGCAAATACAGGCCCTTCCGCTAGAATATTTAATTCCGAATCAGTCACCACGGTTGCTAATTCGATAATTAGGTCTGCTTTAGGATCGAGACCCGTCATCTCCATATCGATCCAGATCAAATTACCGTTTGATTTCATTGGACTCCCATTGTTTACGTAAGGCCTTGACACAAGCCACACGCGCTTGATACAACGCGTTTTTAATCGCCACGCCGACTAACCCTTGCTCTACCCAATTGGCAGCGGTCAGCTTCCCACATTCTGCCAAGATTATACGCCAGAGTTGGGAAAATTGATAATCCGCTGATACCATTATCAAAGAATTGTCAACGTAACGACCCTTGTAATCTGCTTCACTTATCACTAACAAACGCTCAAAAGCAACAGGATCTCGAAAGGCAGCGGTTTGATCCAGAAGATCAACAATCGATTCTGGAGAGAGCGTTAGTAAGCGATGGATTGTGCCATGCCAACGCGCGGCCATCCGTGCACACTGCTGATAGCGTGTTGGAATACGTAAACGTTCACAGAGGTCCTGAATCATCTCCAAACCTGCCCCTGCATGACCTGGGTGAGATGGCCACACTTGCATGGGTGTTTTGGCTTTTCCAAGGTCATGTAAAAAACTCGCGAATCGTGCCATAGGATCCAAGCTTAACCTAGAGGCAATCACCAAAGTATGCAGTGAATGCACACCCGTGTCGACTTCGGGATGGTAGCCTCTTGCATTGGGAACGCCAAATAATGCGTCGATTTCGGGCAATACAACCGCGAGTCCTCCGCAATCACGCAAGGTGGTAATAAAATACTCCGGATTAGGTTCCAATAAACTGCGTTGCCACTCCTGCCAAACGCGTTCTGCCACTAGATAGGCTAACTCACCTTCACGGACCATATGTTGCATTAATCGGCGCGTCTCAGGGGCTATGGTAAACCCTAAATGATGAAATCTCGCGATAAATCGTGCGACACGTAAGACTCTAACAGGGTCTTCAATAAATGCATCCGAAACATGACGCAAAACTTTATGTTTAAGATCCTCTTGGCCATGGTACGGATCAATCACTCGTCCTTCATTATCCTTAGCCATGGCATTAATGGTGAGATCGCGACGCGCTAAATCCTCTTCTAAGGTAACCGCAGGATTGGCATTACAAATAAATCCATAATAACCAACGCCTTGCTTCTTTTCGGTGCGCGCCAAGGCATATTCCTCACGTGTCTCGGGATGCAAGAACACTGGAAAATCACGCCCAACTGCTTGATAACCTTGAGATAATAAAGATTCAGGCGTCTCGCCTATGACAACCCAATCTCGCTCGTTAATCGGCAATCCAAGCAGTTGATCTCGAACTGCACCACCTACTAAAAATACCTTCATGCCAGCCTTGCTTGTATCCTCTATGAATTCATTATACCCTAATACCCTATGACGAAAAGACGAATCAGTAAACAACAATCATTACGCATTGCAAAACGCGACCTCGACCTCGATAAAACCATTCATGAAGGCCTAGTCATTACCCGCTACAGCCGTCACGTTCATGTTGAAGATGCTGAAGGACGGAGCGTCCATTGTGCCATTCGTCCTAATATTGATTCGTTAGTAGCCGGAGATCGAGTTATTTGGCTACCCGAAGGACCCGCGCAAGGTCTTGTGCTCAGTGTTTGTCCGCGGCACAGCGTATTGGGACGACCCAATGCACACGGTCAAATCAAACCAATCGCTGCCAATATCACCCAAATCATGGTCGTCGTTGCCCCGCTACCGCTTGTTTCATGGCGATTGCTAGATAGCTACTTAATCATGGCCGAACATTTAAAAATACCGGTTTACATTGTCTTAAACAAAACAGATCTAGAAACAACCGACATACGCAAAGATCTCTTGCAAATCTATGAGCCACTCGGTTACCCGCTTCTGTTTACAAACATGGCCAAAGATGAAGATATCAAATCTTTACACAAAGCGTTACGCAATCAAACATCGGTATTTGTGGGTCAATCTGGGGTTGGTAAATCTTCCATTATTACCCGTCTTTTGCCGCATACCAGCGCGCAGATTCAAACCGGTGCCATCTCGGCTCAAAGTCAATTGGGGTGTCATACGACGTCTAACTCACACCTATACCATATTCCGAGCGGCGGTGCATTAATCGACTCTCCCGGCGTCCGGGATATGTCGTTATGGGCGATGTCCCAATCGGACCTTGCTCTGGGTTATCGAGAATTTAGACCCTACGCGGCTCAATGCAAATTCAGAAATTGTTCGCATGAAAACACACCCGGATGTGCAGTCCTCAATGCCGTTAAAAATGATCAAATTTCGCTGAAACGTTATGAAAGTTATGTTAGAATACTTCATGAGAATTTAAAGTGAATACGTGCACATCATCTCGAGCTTAGCAAGCGATCTCCACCGTTATGGTCCTGGGCCTTTTTTAGGGGAACTTCGCTACGTCCGCGACGATAGACCGACTAATTAGGGGGTTTCTTGTTTAAATATTTTTCTTTTTCTAATATTACCGCTGGTTTTGTTGCGGTTTTAGTCGGTTTTACCAGCTCGGGGGTCATTGTATTCCAAGCCGCAACCAATGCCGGTGCCACCCCGGCAGAAATCAGCTCCTGGTTATTTGCGTTAGGTTTAAGTATAGCCCTAACGTCCATCGGTCTTTCACTCTATTATCGAATGCCTATTTTAACCGGTTGGTCTACCCCAGGTGCTGCCTTATTGGTCACCAGTCTCTCGGGGGTGACGATGCCTGAAGCGGTCGGCGCTTTTGCATTTGCTTCTTTAATGATTATGCTGACCGGTATCACCGGTATTTTTCAAAAAATCATGGTGCATATTCCACGCGCTTTAACCTCAGCGATGCTCGCCGGAATTTTGTTGCATTTTGGCATTAACGTATTCGCAGCGATGCAACATCAAGCGGTCATGGTGGGCGGCATGTTGCTTGTCTATTTGATTGGGAAACGCTTCTTTCCAAGATATGTCATTATTTTGGTACTGATGATTGGCATTTCTATCGCTACGTTACAAGGTTTGTTTCACCTGAATCAGTTGCATTTCTCCTGGTCTACTCCGATTTTCACAATGCCCGTTTTCTCAATACCCGTGATTTTATCAGTCGGGATCCCTTTGTTCATTGTGACAATGACATCACAGAATGTTCCCGGGATCGCGGTTCTTAACAACGCAGGCTATCAACCCACTATTTCACCTGTGATTGGTTTAGTGGGCTTAGTGAATACACTTTTTGCACCTTTTGGATGTTATTCCATAAGTTTAGCCGCCATTACAGCCGCCATTTGCACCGATAAAGAAGCCGATATCAATCCAAGTAATCGTTATAAAGCGAGTGTCTTTGCAGGCTTGTGCTGGCTAGGGATCGCTATATTCGGGGCTACGGTAGTGAACTTATTTTTCGCATTTCCTAGCGAGTTTATTTTAGCGATTGCAGGACTGGCTTTATTTAGCACAATCGGCTCAAGTATCAATGTCGCATTAGGCGAAGAGCAACACCGCGAAGCTGCCATGATTACCATCCTAGTATCAGCATCTGGGTTATCGTTATTCGGAATAGGGGCTGCATTCTGGGGATTAATCGCCGGCCTCCTCTCAACCGCTCTATTGAACTGGAACAAAGTTAAAACAGTTGAAATTGTTGCGACCTAAAAAATTAGGGTGTGTTTACAATTCATTCCGGAACGACAGCATCCAGATTGAGTAAAAAGTGCGAAATAGACTAGAAAAAGAACATTTTATTTTCTCCTAGCACCTTAAATTAAAATGAGCGTGGACTGTTGTTATTGCCAGATTCACCAGAAGTAGAAACGGTTTCAGGATGACTACCCCCAAAACTGCTAGTCCTTGAAGCAACTTTCAAGTAACTTGTTTGGCTAACATCAGGCAAAATAGCCAATTTTACCAGTGCTTTATGTGCAGACATAAAAATATCAAAATGACGTAATGACAACACTTTTGTGTCGTCTATAATCTCAGGCACTGATTTACGAGCCTGTGCAATCATGCGTTGTTCTTCAATAAAATTTTCACCGATTGCGACGGATTGATCTTCCAGTTTTTTTTCAAATTTTATTTTTCCACGAAAATAAGTTAACACAAGAACAGCGAAGCCTTTACTCGCGTAGGTCATACATTCAGGATACCCATCCGCCCAAAGATCGCCAAAGGTCACCACCTGATTGCCTAAGCGTATCCTAGTATTATAGAGGGATCCTTTGGCAGATTCATGCATTTGATCTATTTGCTGTTTTACTTGAGTATAAGCAAACGCCGAACGAGTTAACTGTTCTTCGTTGTAACCTGGCCTTGTATGTTGAGACGGTGCGGTATAAGCGTAAATATAGCGCAATTTATCTACATCTCTTATCAAATCAAAAAAACAAAAATTTTTTTTATCGTCATAGGAAGGAATGAAACCCTGGTGAATTTGTTGTTTATTATCGATTAACCACCTATCTTTAACACTATAATGAAGAACTTCCCTACTCATTTTGATATAAATAACATCATCATGATGTTCGTTCTCTTTAGGAAGTTCACAAACAGCCTCTAACTTATAGCCATCTATCAATCCTTTGAAATTCAAACTCATATTAACCAAATCAGTAAGCATATTTAAACAAGATTTTTTTATGGGAGGTAGCGG
>CANNJG010000020.1 GCA_947504795.1 Legionellaceae bacterium | reverse complement strand
TTTAAGGGGGCGATACAGCCTGAGCAGGCACTTTTGTCTTGTGATGTCCGAGTGGTAGGTAACGATGGCGGGCTTTTTCATCTGCGTTGCGAAGTGCACCAGATCCATGAATGGCCACGGAAAGTGATAGTGAACAACGTCAACACTTTTGACCAGTTGCGCAAAACGCCGAAGAACGGACACAGAAAATCCAGTCGATGCAATCTGAAAATCACGCCTCGCGTAATGCGACTTATAGCCGTTCATCTCAGTCGTACACGGCGACCGAGCTGTCGTCAGGGATAGTACCTCGGCATCAATACCAAGCCTTTGAGTGCCCCTGACAATCTGATCGATTACCTGCTCAACGCCTCCCATCGTGTTGGGGAATGCGGTTTTATAGAAGTGCAAGATTCGCATACTGTTTTATTTGGTTATGGTTCGCGGTGAATATGACCTCACCCGCAACAAGGGCTATGCATTCTAACACCCCCCCCACCACTAAATATACATATTTAGTGAAATTATTAATTTCTTAACGTAATTGTTAAATTCGATCCACCTTGGACTTATCTGGTTATTGATATTGATTTGAACCACACTGCATACGGCTGGACCAGCCACCACTTCAGCGGCACATGTCCATGGTATTTGCGAACCACCGCCATTGCCTCCTGGTAGTGGCGACGGCGCAGGGTCTTGGTCTTGGTGGCCTCGTGATCACGGTTCACCGCAACGAAGTCATCTACAAATTGTAAGGCACCCACTTGCTTGTACAAGCGCCACCACAAGTCGTAGTCCATCGCCATATGCAATTGACCGTCGACCCCACCCACAGCATCCCATGCAGCACGACGAATCAATGTTGCTGGCTGGGAAATGATGCAACGCAACGCCAACCGACTTTCATCAAACGGTTCCACCCACACCGGAGCCCGCTTTCCCGTTTTTTGCACCACGTTCCACGACCGCCCATACACTGCAGGCGGCTCAGGATTCGCTTGCAATTCACCGAGCAGGGTTGACAAACCGCCAGGCAAAAACCAGTCGTCACTGTTCAACCAGCATACAAACGGCGCACTACCCTGCGCGATGCCTTCGTTGATGGCCGATGCCTGCCCTGCATCGGCACCGCTACGCCAGCCAGCCAATCGAGACTCCCATTTTCGAATGACATCAACAGAATTATCAGTTGAGCCACCATCCAGCACAAACACCTCTACAGGAACTTGCTGCTGGAAAATGGATGTCAGCGCATCGTCAAGAAACCGGCCTTGATTGAAAGACGGAACAGCGATTGTTACTCGCGGGCAAACTGTCAAAAAAGTCAAAAGGCACCCGCCATAAAAATAAATTGATAATTCAAAATTCGTAAATAATCGGTTCTTAAGGTGGGGAGGATTGCATTAATAACTTTTTGAATACAAAGTAAGCTCCAATTAAGGCTGGAGCATACAAACAAATTCTAACTATAAGAAATATTAGCGCTCCATGAGTACCCCCAAACATAGAAAATAAATATTCAATAGTATATTCACCAACCCCGAGTCCACCTGGTGAAATTGGGATCAAATTGGCCAAAACTCCAAATGGAAGAATCGCTGCAATTGTAAGAAAACTCAATCCTGAGTTAAGGCAATTCGAAATTATTAGAATTGATACTATAGTAATAAGCTGACTTATGCCGCCAAGCGCAAGTGCTGCCACCAAAGTTCCTGCGCTGTATTTATTTGACCTGAGGCCTTTTAGCCATTCAAATATGGCCGCACCACCGGGCACTTTAGGTGGGCTATCTAAAGCACAAAATTTGAAAAATAAAACGCACATCAAGATACCAACAACCAGAAAGCCAATCACCGCAATGTATAAAAAACCAATTCCATGTAAATTCTGCAGCTTAGGCCACAAGGTGTAGCTGAAGACAATCCCAATAAAAACAACAGAAAACAATCCAAGAACTTTGTCTAAAATTAATGTTACTGTAGTTTTTGAAAGGCTAGCATGAGTTAGTCGCTTAAAATACAAAACCTTTACTACATCACCTGACAACGAACCTGGTAGAAATAGCGTATAAAACAGTCCAATACAATTTAGTATAAATGCATCTAAAATTTCCAACCGAACGCTTACTGATCGAAATAAAATGGCCAAACGCCAACTTACAAGCCATGTTTGAACGAATCCAAAAATTACACAGGCTAGGATAGCCCTCATGGGTATTTCAGTAAAATTTGCTGTATCCAGAAGATTTAATCTATACAACAAATAAAGCAACATGCAAGCAAAAATAAAACTCGCGAAGCGCAAGATTAATTTTTTTGCTTTCTGAAAGCTTGACATTTTAGAATAAAAATTATTGCACAAATTGTTCTATCGCCGTGATAACGGCATCTTGACTTTGATCACTTAATCCAAACCACAATGGCAGCCGAACCAATGTGTCACTCAATAAATTTGCATTTTCACAGCCAAAGGCCTGGGCAATTGAATATCTGAGTCCCATTGGAGAATTTAGAAGCGCTTGATAGTGAAATGGAGTTTCAATTTTATTAGCTCGCATATGAGACATAAATTTTGTGCGACTATCTAAGTCACGCATTCGCAAATAAAATACGTGGCCCGAATGTTCGCATCCGTTAGGAACAATAGGTAAGGCTACGCCATTGCTCGCGGCCCAACTTCCGAGCGCTTGATAATATCGATCCCAGATTGTCAATCTACCCGACTGTGTTTTATTTCTATCATCCAATGCACCGGCAAGAAGTGCCATCTGGAACTCTGAAGGGAGATAGCTGGATCCAATATCAATCCACGTATACTTGTCTACCTGGCCCCGCATAAAACGCGAACGATTTGTTCCCTTCTCACGCAGAATCTCGGCTCGTTCAAAGTACTTCATATTATTAACAATCAACGCCCCACCTTCACCACAACTAAAATTTTTAGTGTGGTGAAAACTTAAAGTTGCAAAATCACCAAATGTCCCTAAGTTTTTACCCTTATATTTAGCATAAGGCCCATGAGCCAAATCCTCGATCACTAGCAAATTGTGCTTTCTGGCTATGGCAAGTATTGCGTCCATTTCACATGCAACCCCCCCGTAATGTATAACCAAAATTGCTTTCGTACGCTCAGTCACGTTCGCCTCAAGCTGCATTTCGTCAACATTAATCGTATCAAGCCTTGAGTCACAAAAGACAGGGATGGCCCCCCTAAGCGCGAAGGCATTTGCGCAAGACGGGAACGCAAACGAAGGAATCAGCACTTCATCACCAATTTTAAGATCAACAAGCAATGCAGATAACTCTAGGGCATGCGTACACGATGATGTCATAAGTACTCTACCGCCACCCATTGTCTCCTCTAGCAACGAATTGCAGTATCTTGTGTACACCCCATCACCACAGTGATGAGAGCCACTAAGGACTTTGGCTAAATTAGCCTTGCCAATTTCAGAAACATATGGGCGAGTAAAATCTATGTAATCAGTAACAGGCATAATCCGAGATTCTTGAACGTTATGTTACGGAAGCGTTCTAATATCGCTGAAAATAGGAAAGATTGTCAGCATACGGAACGCCATCAAAATGCTGAGTGATTATACCTAACTGGCTACCGTGAAAGACGGAGATACAACTTATTCCAAAACACCTCAGCCATCTTTGCTGCACCATTTTTACTCCAATGGACCATATCCGAATAATCTGTATTTTGTGTCAACTCATTACGCTCAAGAACAACAGCCGCATTTTTTTTGGTGTAGTAAGTAACAAACTGGGTCTGCGATTTCACAAAATCACCTGAATTGAGGCCCGCTCGCTCTCTCATGTATGGCACAGGTACCTCTGCTATCAGATATGTGCGTGCCCACTGCGCGGGTAAAATCGAAGACATGTCACTATCAAAACGCGCCGTATCCAGACTTCTTAGTGCATAATTATTTTTCCAGTACCTTTCTTCAGCATCAATATTTTTTTCAGTGTAATTTGGATTATCCAAATGCCAATAAGAATCTTTACCTCGATCGGTAGTTGATCGTATACTTTTTAAAATTCCAATCTCGTGATATTTAACTGCGTCAGTGTAAACTGTCTGCATCACAGAATATCTAAAGTTTTGACCATAATCAATGAACCCAAGTACATAATTGGCTACAGACAGAATTCTATAGCTCAAAAAATCATCTTGATCGGCTTCCGCCACAAAAATCGACGTAGCAACGCGACCCACAGAATATGACCATATATCAAACCAAATAAAAGAACTCTCCATGCTCAATCCACTTTGCGCCTCGCTAGAATGTATACGACTAATTTTAGGCATAGGCGGCAAGGTTTGCATATTGGTAATCAAATAAGTTTGGGGATAATAATTAAGAATAAACTCATGCAACAAATATGGTGTAATCCCTCCCAATCCATCTCTAGACAGATTAAGCACTGCAACTGAGCCGTCAACGGGGATATGTGCTGACAATTGAGCGGAAAAAGAGTTTACAGATGCAGTACCATGCCCCCTAAGTTTGGAGTCACCAGCAATCAAAATTAAACTTTTCTTGCCCACCATAGCCTGATCAGCAAGCGACTTAACCATTCTCGCGGTAAGATACATTTTATTGTCAGCAGAATTTTGATTATAAAACCTTGAAAATTGCTCGCCATCCCCATGGCCGTAAATAAATCCAGAATTTACATATAAAATCGCAGTCAATAGGCCTCCAGCATAGCCTAGCCAAAAAATAATTGCACTTGAGCGAGTAACTCTAAAATACCACATATATGAATGCCTCAGATGGAAGTCCAAATCTATATAGCAGCAACACTGTTGCCTGAGCAGCAACAAATCCTATTAGAGCAATAATTAACATCTTCATCAAAATTACCACCCACTTCTTAGTGTAATAATAATTCTTAGAGCTTCGGCGGGAGAGTAGAAAAATATCAGCCAGGAAAAACTAACAAAAGTAAATGTCAATAAAATTCCAAGAAATGGAAAGCATTTTGGTGATAATTTTTTCCCTTCAGGAAGTAGCCTAAAATATGAATGCTGAACTACGAGACCGACACCATGCAAAATACCCCAACATGCATAATTCCAAGCCGCTCCATGCCATAGTCCAGCCACCAACATAATTAAACAAATATTAAATAATTTTCTTTTGATAGAACTGCGACCGCCGCCAAGAGGGATATAGAGATAATCCCTAATCCACGCGCTTAGAGAAATATGCCAACGTTGCCAAAAGTCAGATAGGCTATTCGCAAGAAATGGAAAGTTGAAATTTTCCGGTATTTTTATACCAAAAATCTTTGCACATCCAATAGCGATGTCACTATAGGCACTAAAGTCAACATAGATGCGCACATATAGAAGTAAGATAAAAAAAACCGTAGTGTATCCATGCATGCCACCAGAACCATAGATGCCAGGAAGGGTTCCTGCTCCATACATATCGTTAATCAATGAGGTAACAGGATCTGCGATAAAAAGCTTTTTTGCGAGTCCGACAATAATTCTTATAAATGGAACTACAGAAGATTCAAACGATAAAGTAAGCGGGGATTTTCGTAATTCATTAATAAAATGAACATACCGTTTGATGGGTCCTGCAACTAATGTCGGAAAGAACAAGGCAAAGGCCAGAAATTCATCCACCTTCCGAATCATTGGTCTGCCCCGGTAAACGTCTATCAAGTAGTGACAAAACTCGAATGTAAAAAATGAAATTGCGAGGGGAGCTGGATGAATAACCACAAGAGTATAAACTGCCGTCACAGCAGCGTGCATATTTCCCGACGTTAGTGTTAATAGCGATTCACCCAACAAATTCAAATATTTGTAATACATCAAGGTCATCACACACAGTATGATAGGTAGCATTAATAGCCATCGACGGTGGTATTTACGTGCGACGAAAGGCATTAAATAAGAAAGAAATCCAAGCATAAAAATTGGATATACACTTAAATTGCCAGAAAACTTAATAAGAAAATAAATACTTGCACCAATTAACAAAACTCGTCGCACACTGCATGTCCGCCCCACTAATTTAGACAACATAGGTAACGCGTTATCGATATTAATTTTGAATGCTGGCGCAAAATTAATAATCCCAAGCGTCACTATAAAAAAAATCCAAAAGGAGTAGGTGCTAAATATCATCTAATTTTTTAAGTACTGTTCTCAGTAGCTTGAGATATAATAAAATTATCACCGCTCACTTTGAAAATACAACCAGCCTGTAAGATGCGTTGAGCACAAGATCATCCGATATTATTTTCACCCGAGATCGAAAAAGAATTTCATCTAGCCGATCCATCGCAATCCTATAGGAGGAACTTGTACCTTGTATGTAGCTCAATACGGCTGCGATACTCGAGATAAAAGGAATAGCGCGGGTTGTCAGGTTGGATACTGGCTCAAGCAGAATTCCAATATCTCCTACATTCACCATCCTCTGAAGAACTGCCACTTCATTTTGATAAAAATGATAGAGCGACCCAAGCATGATGCAATAATCAGATCGACTGACATCAGCAACCATGACATCAGAGACAATAACCTCCCCGCCAAGTTTTCTCAATCGCGTTACCATACGCACAAGCATATCAATGCCTACATAGCGGACGCCTCGCTTTGACAGAAATCTTTCATAAAGAAATCCACAGCCACAACAAAACTCAACAACGCTGCAATTACTAGGCAACAAGCCACTGACAAGGCGATATCGACTCTCGTAACGAACGCCATACAACAAGCGCATAGCAACACGATAAGGAAGTGGTCCCCAATAGATTGGTGATGTCAGCATCGCACTCTCTCTTCGCTTTCTAATGGACAGTAATGCCCAACACTCTTGCAGAAACACTTCTAGTATCCGGGGCTCGGAGACTCGCGACACCGTCAAACTCTAATATTATAGTTTCCCCATCGTTAGCAACACTCGGAATCTTCATAGCCAAATCAAGGCTGCCCGATTGAATTACATAGTTGCCCATGTTACGGTCACCCAGCCATAATTTCACTGTCCCAGCATTAGGAAATAACGCCTGAGGGCGCTCGCCTTTGACGGTTAAAATTCGCGGCTTATCTGACTTTGGAAGATAGAATTTCATGGTTTTTGATATCCATCCATCACTATAATATCCAACAACATCAGAGCGTTTTAGATCTAATTCGCCACTCGAATTAATAAAGGAATTCAAAGTATGCGATGACAGGGTGCTATCTGGACCGATTTGAACATTAAAACAACGAAAGGTGACAGGTCTTTCATCGCGTGGAAATATCACTGCCTGTGGATTCGAATTTATAATTTCAACACTACCACTTTCCCCAAAGTTTGCTAGCTTACGAACCTCAAAAGTACTTCGTGCCTGTAGCGACCAGCTACCCACGACCTTTCCATCAACTTTTATTGCCAGTGGAACTGGTCGATCATTAACGCTTTCACATTCAAGTTTAATGCCCATTAATTGATTGCGATTGGCTTGCCCATTAAAATACTTGTACCGAAGGCTGGTATTGATCCATCGAAACGCATGCGCTCCCTCGCTTTCAATCCGATAAAAAGAGCGATTTTGGACAGGTCCATAAGTAATAGGATCAGCCAGAATAAAAAAGAAATCGCGTGGTACAAGTGAAAATAGACTGTTAGTCCAAACTGCTCGCCGTTGGATATGTCCATAATCTTCCAGCGTAGGGTACCCTGGTCCAGGGATCAGCATGTAGTCATATAAGCCTGGGTATTTATCTCCTAGCGCACTCCTGGCTGAATTCACATAATCACTCAAATAATTTATTCCATGAGGCAATACAACTGCCTTATTCATAAGGTAGTGTGTTGCCCATAATTGCGGCATTTCATCTGGCAGGGCGACCAAGAGCGATGTTGAAGTATTTGATAACACTGCACTTACTAATCTCAAATCGACATATTTCTTTAAGGGGAAGTGTGCATCGGGCAGGAATTCCGCTCTATCTCGCCTTACTTCCGCAGTCATCAAACCACCAACACCAATCAAAACCAGCACGAAATATCCAAATATAGCTATGACAGAGAATACTCTAATGGTGCGATACCCAGATTTCATATGTCCGCTCCATGTTATGGATGCAATGATGGCAAAGAAAATGACGTAATAGTGAATAAGTTTGTCTAGGGAATAACGAGAACCCACGCAAAACAAAAGTGTAAAAAGGATAACAAATGACAAGCTTAATAATTTTGAAATCTCACTGTGCTGAGACCTGGCAATCCAAGGTCCCAACACAATAAATACACTAAAAATTGAACCAAAAATAATTACCGCGAGATGCATTAAAGAATTAATATCCAACCGAAATAAGGCATCTATCCAATTTGGGTTATCCAACCACAACAATGACCGATGTAAAAAATGTGGCTGTATCCACATTGTAAATATGACGGTCCAGTCCCCTACATATTCAGGACCAGGCATCAATGTGAATTTTCCTGTAATTTTCGACAAACGAAAGAAAGCCAACACAAGTGATGGGATACCAAGGGATACTGCAATAACTACCAGCCATGACCATGAAACATCAAATGCGGCAAATACCAAACGTCGACTCGTCATTAACTTACGATAAATCATGTAGCTTACGGGCAGGATCAATATTATCAAGCCTTCCGGATACACTGATGCTGCACCAATTAAAGCAAGCGAAATTGCAATCCCAAGAAGACGAGTAGGAAAGGATAGTAATCGGAATGTAACTCCCAAAAGGAACGCAATGAGTGGGATGCCAACCAACATCGCTGGCCACTGAGTAAAGGCGCCACTATATACCAGCGAACTTACTGTCGATAATAAGGATAATAATTTCAACTGCCTTGCTGGAATTCCTATAGACATCGCTACCCAGAGCGCAGCCATACCCGTTAAAAATGCATATATCCCATTAATAACGTTGTAGGTTGCTTTCACCTCAAGAGAAAAAACACTTGATAGATAGGCAACCAAAAATTCATTTCCGTTTCTTGTGGTAACGCCAGAAACGAGTGGTGTTTTTCCAGGTAGAAAGTAATATTTGTCACCTACAAATGTATCAACGATGCGGTTATGTATAGTGATCTTCTTTTCGTCTTGCCCGATACCAAGCTGCTCAAGGGCCACCTTCCATCCTGAAAAGGTATCCCCAGAAATCATGTTTAATGCCATTGAATAATCTATATAACTTGTGTCGTCGCTGGTTACAGCCTGAGTAACCGCTGCGTAATACCATATGTCGGGATTATTTGATGCCGGGTAATTTTCTACCCCCTTTGCTATAAGGGGAATATTAGTGACCAAGGCTCCTGCGACAAGCAGGAGTAGAGTTACAAATTGGACAGCCTCCGGTCTTAATGCTATTTTTTTACGCCTATATGCTATAGAAATCAGACCCAGAACTGATATTCCAATCAGCACATAAAAACCAATCTCGAAAGACCCCAGCAAATAGAACGCCGATTGCCCAATTAACGCAATCGTACTTATTCCTGAAAACACGGATAGGATTAAAAACTCCGTGACAGAAAGATTCCTAAATAATGCTGACAACCACAACCCAGCGACGGCGAATACTGCCAAGGCAAGGAACACATAACTTATAGTTTCAATAGCAATCATTTGGTTATATGTTCACACTGATAAGTGGTACATCTCGATTCACACAACACATCCATAGTTCATAACGTCTTGAGTGACGAGCCCATACTACTCACTACTTTTTAAACAAATAATATGATTTAGCTCTCATTGATTCTGGTAGAAGTTCTGATGCTAACTCAATGGACGCAGCCACCATGTTGGGTACAAAACTATATAAATAGGGTGCAACAGCAAATACAGGAAGCACTTTCACTACAGAAAAGCCGATCTCAGTTGCAAATTCAGTGACCTGAATTTTAGAGTGCGTGTATGTTCTTCCACCTAACCAGGCTTGATCACCGGGGATCCAAGAACGCGGCGTCCAGTTATAAAAATCAGCAATCAAATAGCCGTTAAAGTTTAAAACGCGGAATGCTTCACGCATAAATGACCGTGGATCTTCAAAATGAAAACAGAAGCGGCTCATTAGCCATAGATCTACTGAATTATTCCCAAGTGAAATATCATCTGCACTTTCATTTAAGTAGTGACTGGCCTTGTATTGCTCTGCTCGCGATAGCATGGTTTTTGAAATATCTGCGGCGGTCACGTTGAATCCATATTTTTTTAACAGAGGGATGAGTCGCCCAGTACCCGTAGGGCAATCAAGCGCAGTGCGTCCAGCACCTACGCTCGACATTTTCAGTAGACTGGCTATACTCGCCTCTTCCTTACTTGAGACAAAGTTGCCGCCACCTCTTACAAATCTTCTGGCATCGTAATTATCCACGACATCACTTGAAGAATAGTATTCTGCTTTTTTGTTATTAATTTGACTCATGATTCTTCACAATCCGCTGAGATAAGAAAATGACACGTGGCATTGGTGCTTGTAGTGCTTCATTCGTGCTCCCTTTTATTGGTCGTTTAAGCAACCGAAATTTTATAGTAGTTCACCACCTAAATTACCTTACAAAAGTTGCACTTCAAATTTGAATCCGCCGGACTATCTATTGAGAACTGACAACCACTGTCCTCTCAAGATTGAGCATGAAAAACGTGACTGGAAATTATTTTTTAATGAGACCGCAGTTGGTAGTGATATCTCATTTGAGAGGATACCAACTAATGTTCTGGCCAACACCTCTGGATTATTAGGTGGAATGAACACTGCAAGGCCGTTTGAGCCAAATAGCTCTCTTGCAATAGGTGAATCAGTTGTGACGACAGGAACGCCACATTCCATACTCTCAAGAAGGACATTGGGGTACACGTTGGTGCCCCAGTCATTCCAATATGGGATAACCAACAAAGATATTCGATTATAAAAATCAACCTTGTTTACCGCCCCATGTACCGCATAGCCGCAGGCTTTTGCCTTCATCACTACGCTCCGACTTCCCAATGAACTAAACGCGAATTCAGAACTAAATGGATAGGGGTGTCGTCTTGCGATTGATAGCGCCGCTATTAAATCACCGACCCCTTTTGTCATATATGTATGTCCAATATAGCCAATATTGAAAACCCCTGACGTATCGTCCATACGTAACTCATCTTCCTTGGCAAAAGTGGCATGACCAATATTAGTGCCATTCGGGATGTTGTAGATTCTGCTAGTCGACGATATCAGTCTAGCTAATGATTTTTTTTGCGTTTCTGAAGAAACTATCAATTCAAAATCCATCCGCCGAACCAATCTGACCCAAAGACGATTATTCAAAACTACCCTCGAAAGCAATAACACTGGCTCCCTAAGCAGCAACCGAACAGTCATTCCCAGTGGAAGCGGGGACCAATTAAGCCCATCTATCCAAAAAATTAAACGTTTCTTGTAGCGCCATGTCAATACAACAGCCCATGGCAACTGACTGGCAGTCGGCAGCTTAACGACCAGCACATCACCGACTTGACTGGAACTCACTCGGTATAAGTCCAATAACCTGCAAAAATTTGCCATCCATGTCAGCGTGGTCCGACCCGCCCTACTCCACTTGACAAGTTTAAGTTCAGATCCTTCTAGCAAAAAATCCAAATAATCTAACGAAGAATTTTCACCACTAATCTCAGCTTCGGAGCGCAGGGCAAAAATAGTTACTAACTTTTTATACATTTTCATCCCGCGGATTCAAGTTTAAAATGCAACGCCTGAAGGCTTGAAGGATACCTGATTGGGTATTTTGCATCCAAGCCGTTTTCTTGTTCGGTTGTTCAATCGCTCCATCGCCGTGTCGATCTCCTGTTGCGTAATGGTGGTAAAGTCCCGGTTTTTTGGGAAATACTGCTTTATTAATCCGTTTGTGCTCTCGATCGTTTCGCGCTCCCAGAATAAGCAGGGATGCGCTAATATACCGCCTCCGGACTGATGTTAGCGTGTCCACTGATTTGCTCAGGACTTCATTGCAGCAAATGTTTCTCTTGCGCGAACACCATGTCGAATCATTGATCATTCTGGCGTTCATAGCGCGTCAATCTACCGCCATACAATGTACCCACCTCGAGTGATAACTACGCCAGCCTTGATTGCGGGCCAACTTCCTGCTGATGGTTAATTCACATCGTTCCAACACATTGGCTATCTCGCGTGATTTATGTCCCGCCTTCTTCAAGGCGTAAATCTGGTATCACTCTTCTCGGATGAGATGTGTGTAGTGCATTTCTGCAATTTCAACTGATCGGTCAAAGGGCATAGATACTAACGCATCTCGGCCACATGACCTGCGTTACTCAAAATTGCACTTCATTCCTGAATTCACCTCCTATACATTCGCCGCTTAAATTTAAAAATATTATGCAGGTAACAGAATACATCCCTAGCAATTTTCACAGTAGATGGTTTTTGAGGACGCCTAATAAAAATAGAATCAACCTCATTAATTCTTAGGCACGAATTTTTGGCCAAAACCATAATTTCCGTATCCCAAAACCAATGTGTATCTTCTACCTGATCAAGCAATGGGATAATTGCTTCGCGCCTAAAGAATTTAAACCCTGTTTCTGTATCTCGAAGACCATGCCCTAAATACCAGCGAGAAAAATATCGGTAGCCATATGAAAGGGCATATCTAACGAATATCTTATGAAAAACAGACAGCTGTATCTTGTAAGAACGATTGCATGTTGCTACATCCGCAATATCATCCAATATTAACTGTGTCAGGTAAGGAATATAAATCGCTTGCGTGCTCAAATCTATGTCCACAAAACCAACCACATTGGCTGCACTTAATCTGAAACCTTTTGCAACGGTTGAACCACGCCCTAAATTATAGTCATTAAATATCACTCGAATTCTATTATCAACACCTCTAATAGAAGTTAACTTATCTCGCGTATCATCAGACGAACCATCGTCGATAAATAAAATTTCGAACTCGAACGTTGCATTTCTCAAGCAAAACAGCAACTCCTTTACGGACTCCGTAATATGTGTGCTCTCGTTGTAGCATGGGATGATTAAAGATAGTTTCATAAATTAAACTCGTTGCAAATAAGCGGGTAAACTCATCAAGTAGGGTGGGATTTCTCACTGGAAACTCGCATTTAACTTCCGGGAATATTGAGATGGCCATCGACAAATTCGACACTTTTCAACTCGGTACCATTGGCATCCCAAGTTGCACTTCTCCCCGAAAGTAGTCCATTTTTATAGTCTGCCTGCGCCTTCTGGTTGCCATTTTCAAAATATTCCATTGATTTCCCATCCAGCAAACCGGCCCTGTAATTTGCCTCACTCTTCTTGGCGCCGCTCTCAAAATACATTACTGAAGGGCCGTCGAGTAAGCCGTTTCTGATCGTCGCTTCGGTCATTATCTTTCCTGACGGATAGTAACTGCGCCCCACATCTTGTGACCAGCAGCCTGACAAAAACAGAACTGCGGCCATTGCGACACATATCAATAACCTTGTCATGGCTTGATACCCATTTTGGCTTTAATCCCGTAAATTTTGTCAATCACCACATGCCTAATTAAAAACGGCAATATTGCCGCTCGAATTTTTTTCTTGCTGGGCAGCTTCCCATGCAAACGTTCTCGTATCCTATTCATCTCTTGATGGCCTATATCATTAATCACTGCAGAGGTTTTCTGGTTTCTATGTATCCGAAAAGCCCCTAAAAATCGCGGAATATGAGCAAACTTTGCGCCAGCATCACGGAATCGCACCAATAAATCCCAATCCATGGCAAAGCGGAAGGATTCTTCAATCTGACCGCCCACCTTGTCCCAGATACGCCGTCGCCAGAATAGGGTTTCCTGCGGCACAAAGTCCACCCACGACAATACCTTGCTGTCATGTCCGGGCAATATCCAGCGCCCTATTTGCAGGTCGTTCTCATCAATAATGATCCGATTGCCGTACACCACATCGACTTTCGGGTGACGGTTAAAGTAGTCGGCAACGGTGGTCAGTGCACCCGGCAAGAGCAGGTCATCGGAGTTGAGCCAGGCCATGATCTCGCCATCGGTATGGGCAAATCCGAGGTTGATCGCCTGGGATTGGCCCGAGTCTTTTTCCGATGTCCAGCCGGAGAGTTTGTCTTCGTATCGTTTCAACACCCCTACGGTGCTGTCTCTCGACCCGCCATCCTGAACGAAATATTGCAGGTTTGGGTAGGACTGATCGAGAACGCTTTGGATGGTGCGCTCGATGTAACTTCCTTGCTGATACGAAGGGGTAATGATTGAGATTTTTAGTGTAGGTGGAGTAAGTGCGTCGAATTTTGTACTTGATTTATCAAGCACAAGTGGCTGTGCCGGATATTGGTTAAGTCTGCCGAGTCGGGGTCGAAAAATGATCGCCATTCTTTTGGCGAGTCGCAACATGACGCCAAGGATGGGAATCGAAAAAATAGCTCTGTAAATGTCCAGTATTTTGGATAATTCATTGATGGCCAGCTCTTTCTCTAATATGGCTCGGTCTTTTTCCTTGATGACAGCTTCTTTATCTTCCAGTTGTTGCATAAAGCTGCCGTTTTCTTTTAAGCAATTTGCAGCTACTAACCAATCCGTGCCGCAAGACTGTGCGTAAGATTTCATTACAGCATTGGCATGCTTTGGGAAAAATGCAATCACGTCATTGACGACCATCAGTTCATGCTCGGTACTCATTGACAGAAGGCACGAAACAAGGGTGTGAAAGCTTGTCCATTGAGATATTTCGTGTGGTGCAAGCGGCGGGGCAAGGAATAGCCGTGCATCATCGATCAGCACCACGGATTCGCTGTTCAATTTGCCGATTGCTTGTAACTCTTCGAGTAACGGGCACTGCGAACGCTCACCGGCTGTATCCGTGGCTGCGCACCAATGCGCATCAAGCCAATATAAGACCCCTTGATCCTGTAATTCCTTTCGAAGCCCACGCAACTTGTCTTCGGAATTGCCTTGAAGAATTCGCACATGCGAATAGTCTGCAAAACGTTGGGCAGCATCCGCCCATAGTGCTTCCGATAGTTCTATGGAGACCACCTTATTGAAGCAAGACTCCAATGAAAAAACGGTATCGCCCTTAAAAGTGCCGGTTTCAACAAGTACATTTAGCGGCAGCGCCGATTTCAATGCATCCACCAAACGTTTATCCAGAGAAAAACTAACTGCGCCCACTACACACCCCCCTTATGAAGAATAGGGGATACCGCATGGGCTGCTACACCAAACAACCCCAGAAATGGAGCCGCGTCTGTCGAGTAATCCCAACTGATCGTTAACGGCCCAAGCCAAGTAGTTTCGTCCAATGAAACTCCCTGATTTGGCTTATCTCCAATCAGACCTAAATTAACCATCATCGAGTATTGACCAGCCTCAAGGCTCATTCCAAGTTCAATGGCAAAGACGGCAACGTCATGGGCAGTACTCGATGGCATCAATATGCCTAAGGCGTATGAACTGGTGCAATTCACCATTTGGTCATATCGATTTTTTAGGGACACACTGACATGCACTGGGGCGGTTTCGTCAGCTTGGTACCACACTACAAAGCGAAGCGTTTCCCCGATGCGCACAACTTGGGTGCTATTACCTGAGATTTCCTCGACAACAATAGCCAATATTTGTGTCGCCTTGTCTCCAATGGCCCCCCGCTGCCAAATGGCGGCATTCCCCCACGGAGCCGCGTCAACGGCAATAGGTGAAGTTAGTTGTGCCCTGCACGTTGGAATTGCTATTGCCTGACTCCCCTCTGACTGCTTATCTGTCAGGTAGAACTGGATCGCAGTGTTCACTTCGCCATTAAAAGCGAGGCACCCGCTCTGAAGATACACGGCACGGCTACACAAATCCCTTACCACACCTACGTCATGCGAAACAAACAATAACGTAACGCCTTTGGCACACAACCCACGTATATAACTCATGCATTTCTGCTGAAAGAAAAAGTCCCCTACGCTCAGCGCCTCATCAATGATGAGTATGTCCGGGTCACACAGCACCTGCACAGCAAATGCTAGGCGCATCATCATGCCGCTGGAGTAGGTTTTTACCGGGCGGTCTATAGCGGCACCAATCTCAGCAAACGCTTCAATTTCGCTAAACCGGCTCAACATACTGTCTTTGCTTAGACCTAATAGTAAGCCGTTCAAAATGACATTATCTCTACCGGAGTATTCCGGGTTGAACCCGCTGCCCAGTTCTAACAAGGCACACACTCTGCCATTAACTTTCACGCTACCTGTTGTCGGGATCAATGTGCCAGTCAATATCTCCAGCAGGGTACTTTTACCGCCCCCGTTGCGGCCAATGATGGCAACCGCCTCGCCACGTTTGATCTCAAAGTTGATGTCTTTCAGCGCCCAAATTTCTTGCATACCCTTTGTACGCTTAGACCAAACGGCGTGCAGCAACCTGGACCGCTGATCATCAAACACGCGGTAGCATTTGCTGACGTTTCGGACAGAAATAGCGAGATCAGTCATTGCTTACACCATGTCCGCAAAACTGGGGCGCAGGCGCCTGAATAAAACAAGCGAGACCCCGGCAAAAAGCGAGGCCAGCACAAAGTACACGGCAAGCCCTTTGAGAGCAGGCATTTGCCCGTAGAACAAAATCAGGCGGAACTGCTCGATGATAAAAGTCAGCGGGTTGATCATTAGCAAGTTTTGTAGCAATGGGGGAGCTGCTTCAATGCTGTAAAAAATGGGGGTCAAGAAAAGCAATGTGTGGTTAAGCATGCCGGTGAGTTGGCTGATGTCCCTAACGACTACACCCACGGATGAAAGCAACCACCCCAGCCCCAGCAACACCGGGACAAAGCAAATTAAAATTAATGGAAATAAGATCACCGTTGCTTTGGGCGCACCGATAAGCAGTGTGTACCCCGTGACCCAGACTGCAATGCCAATAAAGGCATGAATAAGTGCCGTGGCCACCACAATGACGGGTAAAAGCTCCAAAGGAAAGACAACCTTTTTAACGAAGTTGGGATTGCCTGTGACCAAAGTTGATGATTTGCTGAGCACTTCAGAGAACGCATTAAATACGATCAACCCTGCAAACAGCATGAGTGCGTAATCCGCCGTGCTGCCCGAAAAACCCCAGCGCGCTTTGAGAATGACACCAAATGCGATGGTGTAAACCGTGAGCAAAAACAAGGGTTGGGCAAACGACCAGACGATACCACCGAAGGAGCCCCGGTATCTACCGGAGAATTCTCGTTTGGTTAGCTCAAGTACCAGGCTGCGATGTCGCCAAAGGGATAAAAACAATTCAGGCCCTCTTTAACGCGCCCATAGGCGTCTTCAAATCGCACAATGTCGTCTTCACCGACATACCCACCACTCTGCACTCCATCATCACGCAGGGCGTGGTGCCAGAGTTGGTCAAGACGGTGCCCCGTCTTGACCCGTTACCCCGCAAACCAATGCCGTTTTACTCATTTATAGATAATCACCAATTGATTATTCATCTGCTAACACTCAAGTCGACATGTTGTCTGTGCGTTGAGGGAGGTCTGGCTGCCCGTGCGTTTTAGATTGTATAGTAGCGTGATTAGATGTCATTCATCTTCTAACTTATTGTATATTATTACTATAACTGTACCAGTATTGACCCACCTCGATTCAACCTGTCGTCATTTCAGCATCATTCATTGGGAATTATAGCGCCCCCCCCCAATTGGATACATTTTTTATGATTTTTGTGAACTGCTGTCAATTGATCTACCCTGATATTTAGAGCCATCCCATGTGAAAGGATT